>JALUVW010000018.1 GCA_027020105.1 Candidatus Falkowiibacteriota bacterium | reverse complement strand
TAGAGACAATAATATGGCAAAAGAAAAACAAGACAATCTAATGGAAAAAATCGTTTCTTTGTGCAAGAGGAGGGGGTTTGTGTTTCCTTCGTCCGAAATTTACGGCGGATTCGCGGCCGTGTATGATTACGGGACATACGGAGTGGAACTTGCCAATAACATAAAGGCGGCATGGTGGCGCGCCATGGTCCAGGAAAATGAAAATATAGTCGGAATTGATTCAAGCATCTTTACGCATCCGAAGGTTTGGGAGGCGTCCGGGCATGTCGGCGGTTTTTCCGATCCTCTTTCCGAGTGCCGAAATTGCCACGCCAGAAGCCGGGTTGACCACATTCTTGAGGAGGCCGGTATTTTTGCCGATGAAAAAATGAGCGAAGAAGAAATAAACGAGCTTTTGGAGAAGAATAAGGACAAAATAAAATGCCCCAAGTGCGGAAAAAGCGATTTTGCTCCGGCGAAAAGCTTTAATCTTTTGGTCAAATCAAACCTCGGTAATTTCACCGGAAATTGGGATAAGTCCCCCGTGTATCTTCGCGGAGAGACTTGCCAAGGAATTTACATCAATTTTAAAAACGTTTTGGACTCAACCAGGGCGCGGATTCCGTTCGGGATAGCGCAAATCGGCAAGGCCTTTCGCAACGAAATTACGGCGCGCCAGTTTATTTTCAGGAAGCGCGAGTTTGAACAAATGGAAATGCAAATGTTCGTCCGTCCGGACGAGGAGATGAAAATTTACGAAGAATGGAAGGAAAGGCGCTGGCGGTATTATGTTAATCTCGGTTTTAAAGAGAAAAATTTAAAATGGCATAAACACGAGAATTTGGTTTTTTACGCGAAAGCCGCGTGGGACATTGAATATAATTTTCCGTTCGGCTTCAAAGAGCTTGAAGGAATCCACGCCCGCGGAGATTATGACCTTACCCAACACGCGAAGCACTCGGGAGAGGACTTGAGCTATCGCGATCCCGCGACAGGGGAGAAATATATTCCGCATGTCGTGGAAACCTCCGTCGGCGTTGACCGCACGGTTTTGGCGGCGCTTACCGAAGCGTACACCGAGGAGAAAGTCGGCGAGGAAACAAGAATAGTTTTAAAATTTCCGAAAAAGCTGGCCCCGATTAAAGCGGCGGTGTTCCCGCTTTTGAAAAACAAGCCGGAATTGGTTAAAAAAGCGAGGGAAGTTTATGATAATTTAAAACCGCGGTTTATGTGCGAGTTTGACGACAACGGCAATATCGGCAAGAGATATAGAAGGCAGGACGAAATAGGAACGCCGTATTGCGTGACGGTTGACTTTGACAGCTTGGAGAATGACGATGTGACAGTCAGGGACAGGGACACGATGAAGCAAGAGAGGATAAAAACGGATGAATTGGCGGATTATTTAGGCGAGAAATTGAAATAAGGGCGCGCAAGGTCGGCCCGCGAGTTGACGCAACGGCAAATAATTGACACGCGGCGGTATTTATGATATCGTAAGGATAAGCTAGTTGTTATTATGGCAATTAGCTTTTTTGTTTACTTATTTATAACTTTATAACTTTTGACTTTAAAATAAGATAATTTCAACATTATTATTCGGGTCATTCGGATAATGGTTCGCAGATTCGGATTATAAGCGGACGCGTATAATCCGAATAACCCGAATTGCCGTCCGAATGCCCCAAATATATGATGTTGTTTATTAGTTTATAACAAAAACATATGTCTGAATTAATCAATACAATTAAACAAATTTGCGATGAAAAAGGATTGAGCTTGGAGGCCGTGGTGGGAACCATTGAATCGGCCTTGGCCGCCGCTTATCGCAAGGATTTTGGCGAAAAAAACCAAAACATTAAAGTGGAGTTTGATATTGAAACGGCGAAATCAAAGGTTTTTGACGTAAAAACAGTGGTTGAGGATATGCCGGAGGAAGAGGAAGTGGAGGGCGAAGAAGCGCCGAAAGAAAACTCAAAGCTCAAAACTCAAGGCTCAAAACAAGAAAAAGGCGGTAAGGACGATAAGATTGAAGAAAAAGAGGAAGAGGAAAGGAAGTTTAATCCGAGGACGGAAATACAGCTTAGCGACGCGAGGCTGAAAAAAAAGACGGCCAAGGTTGGCGATGAGATTATCACGAAACTGGAAGTGCCGGGAGAGTTTGGCCGCATGGCGGCGCAAACCGCCAAACAGGTCATTATTCAGAGATTGCGCGAAGCGGAGAGGGATATGGTTTTTAACGAGTTTAAGGAAAAGGAAAACGAGGTTATCAGCGGCGTGGTGCAGAGACGGGAAGGGCGAGTTGTTTTGGTTGACTTGGGGAAGACGGTCGGGATTTTGCCGTCCGAAGAGCAGATTTACGGCGAGCAGTATAAGCCGGGCGAAAGGATTAAGGTTTACGTTAAAGAGGTTAGAGTCGGTTCCAAGGGGCCGGAAGTGATTTTGTCGCGCGTTTCGGACGAAATTTTAAAGAAAGTGTTTTATCTTGAAATTCCCGAAATTTCCAACGGCTTGGTTGAATTGAAGTCGGTCGCCCGCGAGGCCGGCGCCCGCTCCAAGGCCGCCGTTGCCGCCGTGTCCGACAATATTGATCCGATCGGTTCTTGCGTCGGACAAAGAGGCGCGCGAATCCAGACCATTATCAACGAATTGGGCGGAGAAAAAGTGGATATTATTCAATATGACGATGATCCGCGCAAATTTATCGCCAACGCCTTGTCTCCGGCTAAAATTTTAAACATTGACATTAAAGAAAAGGAAAAAGAGGCGATTGTCACGGTTGCCGCCGATCAGTTGTCTTTGGCGATCGGCAAAGGCGGACAAAACGTCCGTTTGGCCGCGCGGCTGACCGGCTGGAATATTGACATCGTGGAACAGAAAGACGAGAAAGAAAAAGAAAGCGAAGAGGACAAGCGGGAGGACGATAAGGCGGAAGAGCGGGAAAACAAAGAAGAGGAAAGTCCAAAACTGAAAACTGAAAAAGAGGGCGGCGAAAAAGAGAATAGCGGGAATAAAGAAGAAAAAGCCGACAAAGACGAAGAGAAGGACGATGGAAGAGAAGACAAAAAAACAGGAGACAAGGAAGACAAGAAAGCAAAAACAAGCAAAGAGGAAAAAGAAGGAAAAAAAGCGGAAAAATAATCCGTTTAAATCTGTTCAAATCAAGGCGAAGCAAAGAAAGCGAGCGCGCTTCGCGGTTTAGGCGCGACGAATTTGCGAATTGTCCGCGGCGAAGCGTCGGGACAAACAGTCCGCGTTCTACGTTAAAAAATAATAAATTTAACATAAAATATTCTCTTGAGGAGCAGGTTGGCGCGAGACAAAGATTCCCCAACCTTCTTTATCAAGGGATCCGGTAAACTATGACATTATTCATTCTCGGGAGCGCCGTTTTGGCCATTCTTTACGGTTTCATTTTGGTTAAAATGGTGCTTCGCTTGCCGGCAGGCAATGAAAAAATGCAAGAAATAGCCAAAGCGATTCAGGAGGGAGCCAAGGCGTATTTAAACAGGCAGTACAGGACCATTGCCATGGTGGCCGCCGTTTTGTTTGTTGTTATCGGCTTGGCGCCGGGCCTTGGCTGGACAACCGCCGTCGCGTTTTTGATCGGAGCGGTTTTGTCCGGTCTTGCCGGATATATCGGAATGCATGTTTCGGTGCGCGCCAATGTCAGGACCGCGGAAGCGGCTCGCGGCGGAATAAAAAAAGCGCTGGCCGTCGCCGTGCACGGCGGAAGCGTAACCGGAATGCTGGTTGTCGGTTTGGCTCTTTTGGGAACGGCCGGATTTTATTTTATCACAAAAGATATTCACGCTTTAATCGGGCTTGGTTTCGGCGGTTCCTTGATTTCAATCTTCGCCCGATTGGGAGGAGGCATTTTCACGAAGGCGGCCGATGTGGGCGCTGATTTGGTGGGAAAAGTTGAAGCGGGAATTCCGGAAGACGATCCTCGCAATCCGGCGGTAATCGCGGACAACGTGGGAGATAATGTCGGCGATTGCGCCGGTATGGCGGCCGACCTTTTTGAGACATACGCCGTCACCTCCATCGCGGCAATGCTTCTCGGCTCGCTTTTTTTTGCCGGATTCGGCAACGCCGTAATATACCCCTTGATGTTGGGCGCGGTTTCCATTATCGCCTCGGTAATCGGCGTGTTTTTTATAAAGCTTGGAAAATCTCGGGACGGCGCGTCGGGTCGCGGAGCGAACATTATGGGCGCGCTTTACAAGGGGTTGATTGTCGCCGGCGCGTTATCCGCGGTCGCGTTTTATCCCGTTACCAAATGGCTGATGGCGGACAACGGCTTATACGGAGCAAACAGCATTTATTTGGCTTCATTGATCGGTTTGGCGGTAACGGCCGCCATGGTGGTTATCACCGAGTACTACACTTCAACCGAGTACAGGCCGGTTAAAGACATTGCCGAGGCTTCCAAGTCGGGGCACGGCACCAATGTTATAGCCGGCTTGGCCGTATCAATGAAATCCACGGCTTGGCCGGTCGCCGTTATCGTTGCCGCGATTCTGGGCGCTTACAGCTTGGCGGGCTTGTACGGAGTGGCTATCGCCGCCATGGCCATGCTTTCAATGGCGGGCATAATCGTCGCGATTGATTCATACGGGCCCATCACCGACAATGCCGGCGGAATCGCGGAAATGGCGGATATGGGAGACGATGTGCGAAGTGTTACCGATCCGTTGGACGCGGTGGGCAATACCACCAAGGCCGTGACCAAGGGCTACGCCATCGGCTCGGCCGCTCTGGCCGCCTTGGTGTTGTTTGCCGATTTTACTTATAAAATCGCGGAAGGCGGAAACGATATCCAATTTTTAATTAACGATCCGAAAGTTCTGGCCGGCTTATTCATCGGCGGTCTGCTTCCTTATTATTTCGGAGCATTGTCAATGCAGGCGGTCGGCCGCGCGGCCGGTTCGGTTGTGGAAGAGGTGCGCAAACAATTCAGAGAAAAGCCGGGCATAATGGAGGGCACTGAAAAGCCGGATTACGGCAAGACGGTTGACTTGGTGACAAAATCCGCGATCAGCGAGATGGTGGTTCCGGCTTTAATTCCGGTTGTCGCGCCGATTTTGGTCGGGTTTATTCTAGGAGTGCACGCTTTGGGCGGGCTCTTGGTCGGCTCAATCGTTACCGGCATATTCGTGGCCATCTCCATGACTTCCGGCGGCGGCGCTTGGGATAACGCCAAGAAATACATTGAAGACGGGCACTTCGGCGGCAAGGGTTCGGACGCCCACAAAGCGGCCGTTACCGGCGACACGGTAGGCGACCCCTATAAGGATACCGCCGG
>JALUVW010000017.1 GCA_027020105.1 Candidatus Falkowiibacteriota bacterium | reverse complement strand
ATCAAGCTGGGCGCGGAAAAAGTGTCCCGCGAGGTTAAGATTGACGGGTTTAGGCCCGGCAAGATTCCTTACGAGGTTTTGAAATCCAAAATCGGAGAAACGGTCATCTTGGAGGAAGCCGCGCGAATCGCCGTTAACAAGACGATTGACAAGGTTGTCGGAGAGAATGTTGAGGGAGAACCGGTGGGGCAGCCGCGGGTGAATATTACCAAGCTGGCGCCGGAAAATCCGTTGGAGTACAAAATCGTTTTGGCGATGCTGCCCGAGATTAAATTGGGCGACTACAAAAACGCCAAGGTGAAAATGAGGACGGAGGCGGTGTCCGACGAAGAAGTCGCGAAAGTCATAGAGCATCTGCGAGAATCACGCGCCAAAGAAGCGGCGACCGACCGCGAAATAAAAAACGGCGACAAAGTTATTGTTGATATTGATATGTTTTTGGACAAGGTCCCCGTTGAAGGCGGGCAAGGCAAGGGCGTTGCCGTTATAATCGGCAAGGATTTTATTATTGCCGGTTTTGACAAAAATTTAATCGGCGCGAAAAAAGGAGATACGCGCGATTTCACGCTGCCCTATCCGAAGGACCACCATATGGCCAATTTGGCCGGCAAAACGGTGGAGCACAGGGTTAAAATAAACGAGGTGTACAGCCGCGAATTGCCCGCGCCGGACGATAACTTCGCCGCCGGATTTGGCCTGAAAAAATTTGATGAACTGAAAGACAGCATTAAAAAAAATATGGAACAAGAAAAAAAACAAAAGGCCGAACAAAAATTTGAGATTGAAATGCTGGATAAAATTGTCAAGAATTCCCGATTCGGCGATATTCCGGAAATCCTCGTTAACAACGAAACGCAAACAATGCTCCGCGAGTTGGAGCTCGGCGTTACCCAACAGGGCGGAAAGTTTGACGATTATCTGTCAAGCATTAAAAAAACGCGCGAGCAGCTGATTTTGGACTTGCTTCCCGACGCTCTCCGGCGGGTAAAGAGCGCTTTACTGATACGGGAAATCGCCAAACGGGAAAAAATTGAAGTAAGCGACAAGGAGGTTGAAGAAGAACAGAAAGAATTGTTAAAACGGTACAAAGGGTATGAAAAAGTGGAGGCGCGCGTCAAAGAGCCGAGTTACAGGGAGTATTTGCGCAATATGCTGGCCAACAGAAAAGTAATTGAGAAGTTGAGGGAGTGGAATGAGGAAAAATAGCTTGTGGCTTTTTAGCTTGTAGCTTTTAGCAATTAAAACTATTTCCTTAACCCACAAGCTACAAGCTAAATTATGCCTACATTAACCTACAAGCTACAAGCTACAAGCTAAATTATGCCTACATTAGCCGTCAACAAAAGAGCCAATTACGATTATGATATACGGGAGAAATACGAGGCCGGCTTGGTTTTGTTGGGCCACGAAGTTAAGTCGGTTAAGACGGGGCACGTTAATTTAAAAGGAAGCTTTGTAACTCTCCGGCAGACTCGGGACGAGCCGTTAAAGAAACAAAGCAAATTGCCGGAATTATATTTGGTGAACGCGCATATTCCGCTGTATAATCGCGCGGGAACCGTTAAAGACTATGATCCGTACCGCGCGCGCAAGCTTCTTTTAAAGAAGAGTGAAATAAGGCATTTAATCGGAAAAAAGCAAGAACAAGGCTTGACATTGGTGCCGATAAAAATATATACTAAACGCAGTTTCGTGAAGCTTGAATTCGGAATAGGGCGAGGGAAAAAAAAGGTTGACAAACGGGAAATGATTAAAAAGAGAGAGGTTGAGAGGAGAATGAGAACACTGATAAAACGAGGGTAGGTTGGGGTCTTTGAGATCTTTGGGATAGTTATATTTTAACCCCCCTAGAAATCTTAAAGGCCCCAAGGCTCCCAATAATCATACAAACGGGGGATGTCGGGCATCGATAATAAATTTTTTAAAAACACTCAAGGACATGCATCCGGTCATCATGTTAAACTGTCCGGAAAATAATAAGTGCAAACAACTTATTCGCGAAAGTGAAGAACGCTTTGCGCGTTCCCGCTTTCGCTCCCGTTGCCGCTTAATAGCCGCAACCATCCGCCCGGTGATTCCTAATAGCCGTAAGCGGGTGTCATTTATTAGGATAGGTTAAATCGTCGTTCTTGCGATTTGGCCGAAACCTTAAAGAACTGGTTGTTGCCGCTTTCGTTCAGCTTTTACGGCAACAATGAGGTAATAAGCTGAACTATTTCTTGTAAACGTGTTTTTAACGGTTTATTAGACGCGGGTTCAACTCCCGCCATCTCCACTTCGACTCGTCGGAAATTTGACTATCGTCAAATTTCCTCCTCGCTCAGCGCAGGCACTTCTATCTTTAAATCAAAAGTCGAAGTGGTCCTGAGCGCAGCCGAAGGGC
>JALUVW010000016.1 GCA_027020105.1 Candidatus Falkowiibacteriota bacterium | reverse complement strand
GCAGGCACTTCTATCTTTAAATCAAAAGTCGAAGTGGTCCTGAGCGCAGCCGAAGGGCCGGTAAGTTTATGTATAAAGTTTATATTTTATTATGTTCTGATAATTTATTTTATGTTGGCCATACTAATAATTTAAAATTAAGGTATAAGCAACATTGTTGGGGCGAAGTTGACGCAATCAGAAGTAAAAGACCGTTAAAGTTAGTTTATTATGAAAAATATAATCCTAAAATAGAAGCCATGAATCGTGAGAAACAATTAAAAGGGTGGACAAGACAGAAGAAAATAAATTTGATAAAATACGGGCATCCAACAAAATTTTAATCCGCCTGGGTGGTGAAACTGGTATACACGAGAGACTTAAAATCTCTTGGAGGCAACTCCGTGCGGGTTCAAGTCCCGCCCCAGGCACATGTAATTTCCGATTGTAGATTTGCGATTGAAAAATTAATATAAATTTAGTATAATAAAAAAAAGTGTAAAACCATCAATCTAAAATCGTAAATCCGCAATCGAAAATCCCACGCGGGTATCGTATAATGGCTATTATGTTACCTTGCCAAGGTAGAGATACGGGTTCAATTCCCGTTACCCGCTCATAGAAAATTAAAAAATCAAAAATCAAAACTTGTCCCGTGCCGTGACACGGGATGACAACGCAAAACTTAAAATTGTTAAATTTAAAAAATTTTACATTTTTAACTGTCATTTTGATTTTTGATATTTAATTTTTACATTTATTATTATGCGCAGAATTTGGAGAAGAGCAAAGCCAAAACAGGAGAAAAGATTTCGGGTCAACGACCAAATCAGGATTCCGGAGGTTTTTTTAATTGACGAAAACGGCGAACGGCTGGGGGTTGTTCCGACCGACAAGGCGATATCCATGGCGCAAGCGGCGGAGATGGACTTGGTTGAAGTTGATCCGTCCGCCAAGCCGTCAGTGGCGAAAATAATGGATTACGGCCAGTTCAAATACGAAAGAGACAAATTGGCGCATAAACAGCGGCTCCAACAAAAAAAAGTGGAAACCAAAGGCATTAGATTGTCGGCGCGCATCAGCAAACACGATTTCGGTTTCAGGATTGAGCAAGCGAAGAAATTTTTGGAAAAAGGCAATAAATTAAAGGTGGAATTAAACCTAAAAGGACGAGAACGGCAGCATTTAAACAAAGCCGTGGAGGTAATCAACGAATTTGTCAAAGAACTGGAAAAAATTGAAGATTTTAACATAGTTCGCGAGCAGGACTTGACAAGACAGGGCGGAAGGTTTACAATAGTGTTAGTAAACAAAAAGTAGATTTTTCGCGTATATTCAGGTGTTTGCCTGTTTTTTTGTTTATATTAATTTAGATAACAGATAACAGATAACAGATAACAGATTTTATTTTTAAATTTTTGTTTTCTGCCGTCTGCTGTCTGCCGTCTGCTATCAGGACAATGACTAAGCTAAAAACCCACAAAGCGACCGCCAAGCGCGTTACTATAACCAAAACAGATAAAATCAAACAAAGAAAGGCCGGACAGGACCACTTTAACGCCAGAGAATCCGGCAACACCAAGCGCCAAAAGCGCAGAGATATCAGCGCGAATAAAGTTTATAAACAAACCATTAAGCGGTTAATGCCGTATAATTAAAGCGTAAAAATCAAAAATCAAAAATCAAAATGACAATTTAAAGTGCAAAATTTTAATACTTTTTTCACTTTAAATTTTTAACTGTCATTTTACATTTTGATTTTTGTATTTTCAATTTGAAACATGCCACGAGTAAAAAGAGGGACAACCCACACCAAGAAAAGAAGAAAGCTTTTAGCCAAAGTAAAGGGTTACAAATGGGGCCGAAAAAAACTAATCAGAGCGGCCAAGACCGCCGCCGTAAAGGCCGGCGCGCACGCTTACGCCGATCGCAGAAAAAAGAAAAGGACGACGAGAGCGCTTTGGCAGATTAAGATCAACGCCTTTGTCAGGGAGCGCGGTTTAAGTTATTCAAAATTTATCAATCTTCTGAAAAACAAAAAAGTGGATATTGACCGCAAAATTTTGGCGGATTTGGCGGTAAACAACAAAAAAGTTTTGTCCAAGATAGTTGAAGAAATTAAAAAATAATCGTGACAAGAACAATTTCCAGACGATGAAATTTGGTTGTAAAGCCGCAAAGCGAACCACCGGTTTCGCGACTTTATAGCTTTATAGCCTCGCAATCAAATTATGAAACTCATTCAAATCGCCCAAGTGATTATTGCCATACTCTTGATGCTCGCGATACTTTTGCAAAATCGCGGAGCGGGATTGTCCGGCGTTTTCGGCGGCAGCGGCGAAGTTTATCGCTCCAAAAGAGGGGCTGAAAAAATATTATTTATCGCCACGATTGTTTTGGCGGTACTGTTTTTCGCCGTGGCCCTTGCCGGCATACTTATATAATTTGAAGATCTGAATCATAATTTTGTGGACTCATTAAATTTAAAAATTCTTAAGCTGCTTAAGAAAGCAAAAAGCCACTTGCCGGTTTTTAATAAATCCAAAAACGATAATTTTAATAATGGCGAGGATGATGATATCGGCCGGCAAGTCCCGCCCGGCAAGAGCCATTCTCCGGCGGGACAGGAGGATTTGGACAAAAAATTGGTGTATTCCTTTTCCAAAACGAAAATTCCCACGCTTAAGCAGATTAAGTATATTAAAAATTATTTAAGCAAGCGAGAGATTTGGCTGCTTAGGGCCAGTTTTTCCGTTCTCGCGATCAGTTTGGTTTTTTTGGCCGGCCAATTTTATTTTACGCGCCTGCAAGTCGTGCCGGTTTTTGGCGGAGAATACACGGAGGGGCTGATCGGCTCCCCCAAGTACATCAATCCCCTTTACTCCGGTTTCAGCGATGTTGACAGCGACATAAGCGAATTGGTCTTCTCTTCTTTGTTGAAAAGAAACGCCGACGGCCAGCTGGTTAACGACTTGGCGCAAAGCTACGAGGTGAGCGAAGACAATAAAGTTTATACTTTTAAAATCAGGACGGACGCCAAGTGGCACAACGGCAACCCTGTAACGGTTGACGACATTATCTTCACTTTCAACGCGATAAAAGACGGCCGATACAACTCTCCTTTGGAAAAAAGTTTTGTCGGAGTGGAAATAGAAAAGAACGGCGAATCCGGCGTCAGGTTTGTCTTGGACGAGCCGTACGCCGCTTTTCTGGAGCTTTTGACTTTCGGCATATTGCCCCAAGATTTGTGGTATCGTTTTTCTCCGGATTCGGCCGGCTTGGCCGGATTGAATCTTGAGCCGATCGGCAGCGGCCCGTATAAAGCCAAGTCGCTGGTGAAAGACAAGAAAACCGGCGAAATAAAGTCATATCTTTTGGTCGCCAATAAAAATTATTACGGACGGCCGGCCCTTATTGAAAAAATAAAATTTGTGTTTTTCCCGAATTTTGAAGAGGCGGTTCAAGCCCTGAACGAGGGGACGATAAACGGAATCAGCTATTTGCCGAAACAATTTGAAAAAAATTTGGTGGCGCAAGATTCTTTGAATTTCCATAAATTGAATTTGCCCCAACTGACCGCCGTTTTTTTCAATCAAAAAAACAATGATTTTTTGGCCGATAAGCGCGCGCGCCGAGCGCTTGCCTTGGCCATAGACAAGGGCGCGATTATCAAGGATGATTTGGGCGGAGACGCGCGCTTGGTTGACGGACCGATTTTGCCGAACAATTTCGCTTACAACAAGAACAACAAGAAATATAATTACAATAAAGAAGAGGCGATTAAGCTGTTGGACGACGCCGGCTGGGAAACGGTGGAGATAACGGAAGATGAAATAATTGAGGCGAAAAACGCTTTGGCCACTTCAACCTCGGCCACCTCAACCGTTTCTTCCGGGCGGGCGGAGCCGGAAGAGAAAAACGGCGAAACCGTAAAAGCAAACGAAGACAAGCTGATGATGGGCGCCGGCAGTTGGCGCCGCAAAGACGGCAAGTTTTTGGTCGTTAAGCTGACGGCGGTTGAGGCGGACAGAAATCATCAAGTTGTTGAGCATATCAAAAAGTTCTGGGAGGAAATAGGCGTCAAGACCGTTGTTGAATTTATCCCGGCAAACCAAATTGAGATGGATGTTATTCGCCCGAGAAAGTTTGAAGCTTTGTTTTACAGCCAGATATTGGGCGCCGATCCGGACTTGTACGTCCTTTGGCATTCATCGCAAATCGGGGAAGGCGGATTGAATTTATCGGATTACGCCAATAAAGATGTTGACCGGCTCTTGGAAGACGCCAGAATCAGCTCCGACCTTCAAGAGAGAAAAGAGAAATACAAAAAATTTCAAGAGATAATCACCGAAGACTTGCCGGCCATTTTCTTGTATTCTCCCGTGTATACCTACGTTCAGAGCAAGAAAATAAAGGGATTTGGCGTAAAAAACATCTTAACCCCCCGCGACCGTTTTTCAAATATTACGGAGTGGTACATAAAGACGGGGAAGAAACTGGTTTGGTAAGTTCGCGATTTTCGCCGTCTCATCATCCCAAAACACTTTAGGAGAAACTGAAAAGTAAAAATTTTATTTTGCGCCGTTTATTCTTTCGCGCAGTCGCGGCTCGGCGACGGTTCCGTTGTTCGCAGACGCGCCGATGTGGTGAAACTGGTAAACACGCACGCTTCAGGAGCGTGTGCCGCGAGGCTTGCGGGTTCAACTCCCGCCATCGGCACAGTTTAGCTTCAATCAACGCTTCATAATCTTTAAACATTAATTAATAATTAAAACAAAAAACATGACCGGCCCTGCCGCGGACGCCTCTCGCGAGAGAATGGGCGGCGAGGCCGAATTCACAAAACAGGTAGCGGGAGACGGATAGCGGTAAATATTTTTCGCCGTCCGCCGTTTGCTATCTGTCACCTCAACATTATGATTACAAAATACAAAGCCCGTTCGGCGGACTCCTCCCGACAAAGCTCGGAACAAGCGAGGCAAGCGGGACAATCAAGGCGGGCAAAACTAAAAATGGACTTTAAGCAAAGAGCTTCTTCCGCGAGAAGAGGCCGGTTTGGGCGAGCGCGAGCGGCAAGCGACAAACCGGCTTCCGCGGAGCGAGGAACGGTTTATCAAAAAGATAAATTAAAAATTATGGTTATGGGCGGACTGGAGGAAGTCGGCCGCAATATGACGATTATAGAATATAATAAGGAAATTATCATTATTGATATGGGATTGCAGTTTCCGGAAGAGGATATGCACGGGATTGATTATATAATTCCCAATATTTCTTATCTGGAAGGAAAGGAGGATTGGGTGAGGGGCGTTATCATAACCCACGGGCATTATGATCATATCGGCGCGATTCCGCATTTAATGGGAAAAATCGGCAATCCTCCAATGTTTATGGGAAAGATGGCCGCCGGAATAGTAAAAAAACGCGCCGCGGAGTTTAAGCGATGCCCGAAATTGAATATTTCCACGATAGACGAAACATCAAGGCTGTCGCTGGGGGAATCTTTCAAGATTGAGTTTTTGCGCGTTAACCATTCCATTCCCGACTGCTTCGCCATTATCGTCCGCACTCCGCTGGGGACCATCGTGCACACGGGCGACTTTAAGATTGATTACACTCCGGTAAACGACAAGCCGGCGGATTTGAACCGCATAGCGCAGTTGGGAGGGCAGGGAATATTGATGCTGATGTCGGATTCCACCGACGCCACCCATCCCGGTTACCAAATTTCCGAATCTTCAATCGGAGACGAAATGGGGAAACTGTTTGAAAAGATTGACGGACGGATTATCATCGGCACTTTCGCTTCCCAGTTGAGCCGCGTGCAGAAAATTTTTGATTTGGCGGCAAAGTACGGCAGAAAAATTTATCTGCAAGGGCGCAGTATGAACGACAACGTGGAAATAGCCCACCAAATCGGATATTTGAAATTCAATCCGAAGATTTTGATTCAGAATGACAATGAGTTCAGGCGTTTGCCCGACAATAAAGTGATAATCGTCGGAACCGGCGCGCAGGGCGAGGCCAACGCTTTTATGATGCGCGTGGTCAACGGAGCGCACCGCACCGTTAAACTGAAGGACGGCGATACCGTTATCTTGTCTTCTTCCGTTATCCCCGGAAACGAACGCACCATTCAAAATTTAATGGATATGGTGGTGCGCCAAGGCGCCAAGATAATCAATTACGAGATGATGGACATCCACGCCGGCGGACATGCCAAAGAAGAGGACTTGAAATTGATGATGCGCCTTTTGAAGCCGGAATATTTTATGCCGATTGAAGGCAATCATTTTATGCTGCGCGCCCACGCGGAGTTGGCGGAGCAGGTCGGCATTCCCAAAGAAAAAATTTTCGTGGCGGACAACGGGCAGGCGGTTGAATTTGTCAGAAATGCCCGCGGAGAAGTTGTCGGCAAATTGACGGAAGAGCGGGCGGTTACCGACTATGTTATGGTTGACGGGCTTGGCGTCGGAGATGTTTCCAGCATCGTGATGCGCGATCGCCGCGTTATGGCCGATGACGGAATGATTGTCATTATCGCCACCATTGACGGCCGCACCGGCGAGCCGATCGGCAATCCGGACATAATCTCTCGCGGATTTATTTATATGAAAGAAAACAAAGCGCTGATTGAAAAAACCAGAATGAAGGTGAAAAAAATAGTCAAAGACCATGATCCGCGCACGCCGGCAGCCGATGATTACATTAAAAACAAAGTAAGAAACGACATCGGGCAATTCCTGTTTACCCAAACCAAAAGAAGGCCGATGGTGTTGCCGGTGGTCATCAAGGTGTAGCGGGCGACGGCAAAGCATAACAAAAGCGGGGAAATATTCCCCGCTTTTGCTATGCTTTACAATTTTCCATTGTTAATAATGCGTTATTTTCCTTTGGCGAATTCGCCTTGGACCGCGCCCCACATATCCATTAACTGGTCTTCAATAAACTCGTCATTGTCGTCGTCCGTCAGTTTTCCTTTTTCGCGGAAATATTCAATGGTCTCCTCAACCAATTCTTTATAAGCGTCGCGGTCGTAAGCGGCCTGCTCCGCCATTTTCTTTTTTACCAGAGTTAAAATTTCTTCGGCGATCGGTTCCATATGGTTTTTGTGAATTTAATATTTTTGTCTTGGTATTATTATGCTATACCATTATCAATTCGGTGTCAATAATGATGTGTGTTCGCGTATTTTTTTAAAAAAAGAGTAGAAAGTAAGAAGAGCCATTCAGCCGTTGGCTGAATGGCTCTTTTGCCGGTGTCGATTACCACTTGTATCTGACCGACACCGAACTCCACAATAACCTTTCCCCGGCGTATTTGCCGAGATCGCGCCACTCGCTGTGGGTAACGCGAACGGAAATGTTTTTTCCGGCGTCGTATCCGATCCCGTATCGTATTTGCACCGCGATGGGATCGGTGTCGTAATTGTATCTTATTTGGGGCAGGTTGTCCCCGAATAAGAAAAACGGCTGCGCGAAAACAAAAACCTTGCTGTTTTTGGGACGGACTTCCGTGTAGACTTCCAGTCCGTACCTCGCGACAACCCTGTTTTCAAACGCGACCCCCGCGGCCGGGTCATACTCGTTATGTTTCGGGTAGAAAAAACCCTCCACATAACCCGACGACACCAGGGTCAGTTCCGCGGCTTGCGCCGCCGGCGCGAACAGCAGCAACGAGAAAAACAAAAACAAAGCAAGTGTCAACGCTTTCATTGTTTCCTCCTTTTTTAAAAACGGTTTATGGTTTTATGCTCGTAAAACGAGCAATTACCGCGTAATGTTAAAAGATCTTATTTTCGCGGCCGCGGCGGTTGGCGGCGACTCTCCACCTTATCATATTGACAAAATTTGTCAACCGTGGCGTCTATCCGTGTTTTACGCGATTTAAGGCGGTTGGTTTTATTGTTTGCGTTTTTATGGTACAATAACGATAAACGGCGACAGCATCGCGATACCGCGGCTGTGATATTTATAAGCTGTTTATTTTTTCCAATAGATTTGGTTTAAGTTTTTTATGCGGGAGGATTATAAAAATTCGGAAAACAACACGGAAGGCTTTGAAGAGGGCCGTATTCCCGTCCATCCGGCTCCTTTGAGTAAGGGGCAAAAAATCGCCGCCGGCATTTTGGCGGTTTTCGCCGTGGCGGTCGTGGGAATGTGGATGGTTCAGTTCAAGAAAAGCATAACGGGACCGCTTGATTATCGGGCCGGCACCGTTGGCGATAACGCGGATACGGGCGGCGCCGCGCCTCCGTGGCAAGAAGAAAATTCGGAAGAAGCGTTGAAATCCAAAGACACGGACGGCGACGGCTTATCCGATTGGGACGAGCTTTATTTCTACAAAACCTCGCCTTATTTGGAGGATTCCGACAGCGACGGCTTTACGGACAAAGAAGAGGTTGATTCGGACAATGACCCCAATTGCCCGATCGGACGGGATTGCTACGCTTCGTCCGCGCTCAATACGGGCGACGCGAACGCGCGAAACGGCAAAAATAACGATAATTCCTTGAATAATACGTTAAATCAATTCGGAGCCGGCAATGAAACTCTCCGGACGGACGGAGGCGGGGACTTGGAGGCGATTTTGGGCGGACAACTGGACGCCGCGGCTCTGCGCCAAATGCTTCTGGACGCCGGAATGGATAAAAAAATTTTGGATAAAATCAGCGACGATGATTTAATGAAAAGCTATCGGGAGATGCTGAACCGATAAGATCGCTTGCCTTTATTTCGTCTCGGCAAGAAATCTTAAAACGGAAAATTGTTAAAACAGAGTTGCTAAGCGGTTCTGTCTTTTGATTACTTGACCATATTTTCGTGTTAGCGTTTTTAAGGTGTTTTATCCAAGAAAAATAATAAGCGGCTTTTTGGTTATTTCCAAAAGAGCCGCTTTTCGTTTTGGAATTTTATTTTGTTTTTTTGTGTTACAATTGCGGCAATTAGGGCTACCTTTCGGGTTTCGCTCAAATGTGTTATGGCGGAGAGATTATTTAATTCATAATTATCATAATCTCTGCCAAATATATGAGAAAAACAAGAAACACCAAAGGAGAACTAATTGCCATGAAAAAGATAATTATTGAACAATGCCTGTCAAGGCAAATAGAGTTTTTTCCCGGAAACACCGCTTTTTCCGCGATAGTATTGAAGTTGCGCAATACAAATATAATCTATGGCAAAACCATTACAACACCAATGGAAAACATTCCGGATACGGCATGAATAAAATGACGCCGCGATTAAAAATAGTGTCAACACTGTTTAATTCTTTAAGGACTCCACTTAGGGATGGGGAATTCCCCCGGCTTTAGCCGGCGCTTTCCAAGTACATAATTTTTTTGTTTTCCCTTTGTCATCCCGCCGGCTTACCCTCCTTTTGTCATCCCGGGCGCAGCGAAGCGGAGACCCGGGATCCAGGGTAGGTCCGTATGAATGTTAATACTTCAATGCCCCGTGACCCGAATTATAATCCGAATACTCCGAATTGAAACTTGGTTCCGGGTATCCGGAACCAAGTTCCGTGATATTTCACGGCCGCGGCGGAAAAGAAGCTGTACTGCCAAACCCTGGATCCCGGATAAATTTTTCCGCTCCGCTACAAAATTTTCCGGGATGACAAGAAGTTATTATTTGTTGAATTATGTATTACGCCTTCAAACGCCGTTTATGGCGCAAATCAATTATCCATGCTTCGTTTGGAGCGATTTTAAATGTTATTGATTATCCGCAAAAAACAATTTTGACTTTGTCACAGTATATATTTTGTTTTTTGTTTTAGATATGTTATAATATAGGCAAGTGATCCGGT
>JALUVW010000015.1 GCA_027020105.1 Candidatus Falkowiibacteriota bacterium | reverse complement strand
AAAAAATTATTTTCAGGGCAAATTAACAGTATTACGATTGCGGCGCTACTCGTGGCGCTGTCTTCTTTGGCGAGCCGTTTTTTGGGATTGTTCAGGGATCATATTTTGGCCGGATTCGGCGCCGGCGATACATTGGACGCTTATTACGCCGCGTTCAGAATTCCGGATTTGATTTTCAATCTGCTCGTTCTGGGCGCCTTGTCGGCCGGCTTTATTCCGATTTTTACCCATTTGCTTAAAAATCCGCCGGGAAAGGTCCGTGATTTTTTTATTGGAGAAAAAAACAAGGAAGCGTGGGAATTAACCAATAATATTTTAAATATTCTCGGCGCCAGCTTACTGGTTTTGGCCGCATTGGGGGCCGTTTTCGCCCCTTATTTAATGAAACTGACAGCTCCCGGATTTTCCGGAGAAAAATACGCCGAAACCGTCGCTTTAACCAGAATTATGTTCTTGTCTCCGGTATTTTTGGGCATTTCCGGCATTCTCGGGGGAGTGCTTCAGTCGTTCAAAAGATTTTTCGTTTACTCTCTCGCTCCGATCGCGTATAATGTCGGAATTATTGTCGGCGCGCTGTACTTTGTTCCTGTTTGGGGTATTTACGGACTTGCCTGGGGGGTTGTTTTGGGCGCGTTCGCGCATATGTCCATTCAATTGCCGATGGTCTTCAAGCTGGGCTTCAGGTATCGGCGGATGTTTAATTATAAAGATTCCAATGTCCGCAAGATCGGCAGAATGATGGTTCCGCGAACTATGAGTTTGGCGATCGTGCAAATTAACTTACTCGTCATAACGGTAATCGCTTCCACGCTTCCGAGCGGATCTTTGACGGTGTTTAATTTCGCCAATAATTTGCAGTATTTTCCCATCGGAGTGTTCGGGATTTCATTCGCGCTGGCGGCTTTTCCGACTTTGTCCGCCGTGGCTTTTGACAAGAAAAAATTGGTAGAAAATTTTTCTCAAACCTTAAGGCAGATTTTGTTTTTTATCGTTCCGTCAACCGTTCTGCTCTTAACATTGCGCGCGCAAATTGTCCGCGTTGTTTTCGGCAGGGGGCTTTTCGGCTGGGAGGATACCATTCTCACGATTAACACTTTGGGCTTTTTCACGCTTAGTTTGTTCGCGCAAGCGTCAATCCCGCTTTTAATCCGCGTTTTTTACGCTCGGCATAATTCCAAGACTCCGTTTTATGTCGGCATCATAACGGTAATAATCAATGTGTTTTTATCTCTGTGGCTGGCGCGAGCGCTGGGCGTGGCCGGGCTGGCCTTGGCCTTTTCTGTCGCCAATATAATCAATTTCGCGATACTGTGGATGGTTTTGCACGCGGAGCTTGGACTGTTGGACGAATTTAAAATATTGCGATCCGTGGTAAAATTTTCCATTGCCGCCCTGGCTTGCGGCGTAGCCGTTCAGGGCATGAAATCCGCCGTTTGGCCGTTTATTGATATGACAAAAACAATCGGCGTTTTCGCGCAAGGCGCGGCTGCCGGGCTTTCGGGGACAATCGTGTATATCATTGTTTCATGGCTGCTCAAAAGCGAAGAGCTGTTCAGTTTCTGGAACGGAGTTAAGCGGCGCCTGCCTTGGAATAAAATTGAAACGGGCGACCAAGGAGAGGCAAGAGGAATTTAACGCTTATTTATGATTATTAAACATTCAAACAATTAAAATAAAAACTGCTACAATATTCCAGTATATTGTAGCAAAAATTATTAGTGAAAAATATATGGGAAAAGTTAAATTTCACCAGTTAACGGAAGCCGAAAAAAAGAAATATCTCGGCGAATTTTATTCAATGGTTTCCTTACTGGACTCAAGAGAAGAAGTGAAAAATTTTTTCAAAGATTTATTGACTTTAAGCGAGATGGTAATGATTTCCAGAAGAATACAGGTGGCAAAAATGTTACTGGAAGGGCATACCAATCGGATGATACGGGAGAAATTAAAAATCGGCTTCTCAACAATCAATCAAGTTGACAGATGGCTGAATAACGGCTTTGGCGGCTATAAAAAAACCATTAAAGATTTTAAGAAAAGGAAAGAGCAAAAGGCAAAAAATAATTTTGACATCGGATGCGACGCGCCATTTTCTTTTGACGCGTTAAGAAAAAAATACCCGGCGCATTTTTTGTTGGTTAATCTGCTGTTAAAAAATAAAAAGTAAACAAATTTATACTTGCTACAATATTCCAGTATATTGTAGCAAGAGGCGAATTTTTTGTTGGTTAATCCGCTGTTAAAAAAAATAAAAAATAGGCAAATTTACATTTGCTACAATATTCCAGTATATTGTAGCAAAATAATTTATTTGGTTTTTGTTTTTTTGTTTAAGACGCGGGCTTGGTTAATCTGCTGTTAAAAAATAAAAAGTAAATGACTTTACATCTGTTACAATATTCCAGTATATTGTAGCAAGAGGCGAATTTTTTGTTGGTTAATCCGCTTTAAAAAAATAAAAAATAGGCAAATTTACATTTGCTACAATATTCCAGTATATTGTAGCAAAATAGTTTATTCGGTTTTCTTGTTTTCTTAAGACGCGGGCGAGGTGAGAGTGGAAAATTTTATTGTTGGTTTTGGAGTATAATCGCGGCGAAGCGATTGAGACCGCTTAGGTCTTTTTTTATTTGGACCTTGGCGTTTGGCAAATTATCTTTGATTATTTTTTTTATTTCGGCGGTTTGAGAGGGGTCTATCTCCATAATCGCGAATACGCGCGAATCCAAAGCGAATTTTCGCGAACTCAATAATGTTTTAATTTGTTTTAAGAGTCGGCGGTAGTATTTCAGCCCGTCTCGCCCCGCGGTTAAGGCGAGTTTCGGTTCGTGTTGGATGGAGGGGGAGTTTTTAATTTGAGTCGGAGTGAGGTAGGGAAGATTAGCCAAAATCATCAATTTACAATTTTCAATTTTTAATTTTTTATTTTTTATTATTGGTTCAAGCAGGTTGCCTTGAAGGAATTTTATTTTTTTATCAACCTTATGAAGTTTGGCGTTTTGTCTGGCGAGGCGCAGGGCGGGGCTGGAAATGTCCGTGGCGATGAATTTTGTATTTTGTATTTTGTATTTTGAATATATTAAATTTTTTATAAGCGAAATAATAATACAGCCGCTTCCGGTACCGATATCAAGAAAAACAATGTCCTGCCGTTTGCTGTCTGCTGTCTGCTGCCTCAACTTAATCGCTTCATCCACCATCAGCTCGGTCTCGGGGCGGGGGACAAGAGTGTTTTTGTTTACCTTGAAATTCAAGCCGTAAAATTCTTTTTCTCCGAATATATACGCTATCGGTTCGCCGTTTATTCTTCGCTTGACATAATTTTTAATTCTTAATTCATAATTCTTGCTTATTTCGTGTTCCGGGCGCGCCAAAACAAATTCCCGCGGCTTTTTAATCACGCGGGAAATTATCAATTCCAAATCCGGCAAATCAATTTTTCCATAATATTTTTTTTGAATTTCTTGGATCCTTTTCATTGCTTCCGTTTACTCCCATATAACGTTATATGGGAGTAAATTTGGATTAGTAGTGTTAATGGTTTCGCGCGCCCTTCGACGGCTTCATGCTTCGCGTGGAGCCGTCAGGGGTGAAATCGCGACGCTCTTCTAATTGAAGGTCGGAGCGTTAAATTTCATAGAATAATTTTATGCACGCGTCCAAATCTTGGATTAAACGCTTATTTAAAGCGTTTTCCGGAGAAATCCATCCAAAATTTTTGTGCTCTTTATGATTAATGGCGACTTTCCGCCTTTGATTTAATTTTGTGTGATAGATATGATAAATAAAATCATAATCCGGGTATTTCACGAATACTTTTCCAAAATAAGAAAGGCGCGAAGAAGGCAGCCGGAGTCCCGTTTCTTCTCGCAATTCTCTAATCATAGCTTCAATAATTTTTTCTCCCGCATTTGTTTTACCGGCGGGGACGCCCCAAGTATCGCCTTCCGGTTTATGGTCCTGCCTATGAAGTAAAAGGATTTCTCCGTCATGCTCCACAAAACAGCTGACCACGTCAAATTCAGGATTAAAGTTTTGCGGCCTTTCTTTGTAAATCATATTTCGTGAAAACTCTTTTTGTGGATTTATTTATTGAATATTTTCCCGTTATAAACCAGGC
>JALUVW010000014.1 GCA_027020105.1 Candidatus Falkowiibacteriota bacterium | reverse complement strand
ATCTTTTGCTTGATTCCGAAATCTTATTTATCGGATCGGCCATCTTAGGGTTTAATTTGCCAAAATCCCCCGCCATTATCATTGAAACATATCCTTTTATCACCGTCAACGGCGTTCGCAGCTGATGCGAGGCAATGGATATGAACTCGCTCTTTGCGGTATCTAATTTTCTAAGACGCTTATTGGCAATTTTTAATTGTGTTGTCAGCCTCTCCATTTTTTCACGCTGCTTTATTTCATTTTTCACGCTGCGGATTAACAAAACTCCAAAAATAACAGATAAAAACAAAACAGTAATTGCCAAAACCTTATCTTTTATATTTTCAGCAGTAAATACGTTGATTGCCAAGACGAGCCAAATTAAAAAAGTCAACACCTCGGCCGCAACCACCTTAATATTAAAAAGCTTAAATCTTATTATTCCGACGGCGGTATAAATCAATAATATAATAGTTGAGTAGTCCCCGATAAAATAAAAACGCGCCATTCCGAAAAATACCGGCAGAATAATGTTAAAAATCGCGTTAGCGATATAAAAAATAATGACTCCCGTAAGAAAATACCTTATTTTTTTGTTTTTCAAGACTCTTTCTCTAAAAATAGGGTAAAGGGTGGCGGCAATGATAAAAATTACCGCCCCCAGAAAAAGAAACATCCAGCGGCCGTAAACAATTGTAAAGATGCCGTCAATAAATTTTATGCCCTCAACAATTTTACCCGTAAACCCCGTGACCAGCGCCGAAACAATGCCCGTGAAAACCGTCGCTATGCTTAATTTTTTATATTCTTTTTCTCTTTCTATTAAATTAACTGTTATCAGATAAAGAAAAGTAAAAAACAAAGGAGTGGCCGCCCACGCGATTTTTAAAAAATATAAACTCCTGACAGTGTCATCCTGACTGATAAATCGCGGAATATAAGCAAAATTAACCCAAAGGAGCATTAAAAAAGTCATAACGACATAAATCATGTTCGTTTTTCCTTTGCGGTCATCTCTAAAAACCAAAACCGCCAAATACAAAGCAATGGCGTCAATAAATAAAATCGTAATCTTGCTCAAAAAAATATCAGTTATAAAATCCAGCATCATATAATTTTATCTCCCAATAAAATTAAAACGGGCCAAATTATAAATTCTCCGCTTTCCAAAATATAGGCCAATGGACTTTCTTTTTTAATTAAGTCAATAATATAAAAATCAAACAACAAAAGAAGCGTCATTGCTATCGCCGAAGCGGGAAAATCCAATAACACGACCATAATAAGCGGCCCCAAGCCCGCTACCAGAAAACTTAAAGTCATTAACGCTTTCAGCGCCCTTTCTCTCCCCCATAACACCCCCAAAGTGAGGAGGCCCTCTCCTTGATCGCTTTTTATGTCTTTTAGGTCAAGGATAAGCTGCATTGAAACCGCTCTCAAAAAAACAAAAATCACCAACGGCACTATGTATGTTAACATGCTTTTAAAGGGTAAATCATAGTATATAAACGGATAAATAACGAGAAGGGCGAAAAACGCGGCAACATATATATTCTTAAAAATAATAATATGCTTCGTTAGTTTTTTAAAAAAAACCGTGTACAAAAATCCAAAAACAGTAATGGCGGCAATAAATATTATAAATGAAAAATCAGCAAAATAAATAAGTAAAGCAATTAAACAAGCTAACAAAATAATTATTACGGCGGGGATATACTTTTTAAATTTAAGCAGATGTTCGGTTCTTTCCTTATTCGTTAAATAATCAATGTTTATTTCCTGATAACGATTATACAAATATATTATGTAAAAATTCAAATACAGAATAAGTAATAAATCCCAAGTAACCTGAATATCAAATAATAACGAAGAAAAAATAACTACAGATAAAGATCCTATTGTCTGTAAATGACCGTTATACAAAATTTCATTAAAAATAAATTCAAAAATTTTCCTCATGAATATGATAATATTATTTTAAAAACTAAATTCTTTAAATAATTTCGCGGATAATATAAATTTTTATCGTCCCAAAACTTTTATTTTAAAAAAATATCCAGAAACATCAAGGTTGCTCCATATATTTATAATACGGCTTTTGTATCAAGTTTTACGGTTTAGCCCCTTGGTTTCTATTTCCGCTCCACCTGTCAGCCGACAGGCAAGGTGCCGCGCGGAATGGCAAAATGTTTGGCAAAACGCGCAAATAATCACCCGAAAATCACCTAAAGAGCAAAAATTTATTTTATTGCCTGTCTATATTCTAACATTTTTTTGCGCTTTATCAAAGTAATCGGCCCTGACAAAAAACCAGATATATGGGTAACACCCTTAACTCGCCTAAAACTGTTGACATATTTTATCAATATGTTAAAATGTTAACAACATTAAAAATTGTAAAACCTACAAGCCGGATCCCGAATAAATTCGGGGCTGGGTCCGGCTTATCCCGATAACTCGGGAAAGGTGGTTTCTGCGATAGTGGAAACTCGGAATCCTCCGTAACCATGGGATAATCAATGTCGCTCGCTTTTAAGGCGAGGCCTGAGTTGATGAGTGGAACAAAGGTCGCTTTCCATGGCGGTTTTTTTGTTCTAAAAAAGGGTGGCACCGCGTGAATCTTTTTAAGACTTCTCGCCCCTTTGCCGATACTGTTTTAGTATGGGCAAAGAGACGGGAAGTTTTTTAATTTTCCAATAGATCTTTGCGACAAAAAGGAGGGGCACTATGAGTTACCATGTTTTTCATGCGGCGGAAGAAGCGTCAAAAAGAAAACCAACAAATTCTCGCTTATTGGCGCTGGAAGAACTGGAAAATATTATTAATGACTGTAAAAAACACTATCATCGCGACTACCTTTTTATGCCCTTAATTAAAAAAGCCGAAATGATCATTTAAAAAATAACCCAAGATTAAAAGGAGGAAAAAATGAAAGTAAAATCTTTCATCGTATGCCGCCAATGCGGAACCACGGTATATGAAAAACGCGACAAGGATGAAAAAATAATATATTTTTGTCCGAAATGCGAAAAAAACATAGCCCCCGAGCCTTCCCGCGGGTGGCAATG
The DNA here is from genome assembly GCA_027020105.1 of Candidatus Falkowiibacteriota bacterium. Taxonomy (GTDB): domain Bacteria; phylum Patescibacteriota; class Patescibacteriia; order Patescibacteriales; family SZUA-104; genus SZUA-104. The sequence continues at coordinate 14,733 of JALUVW010000014.1, read as the reverse complement.
AAAACAAAAACCGCCGAGAAACAGTCTCGGCGGCTCTTTTTTTGTAAATAATTTTACGCTTTTCTTTCAACCAAATAATCCGTCAATTCGCTTAGAATGTCATTCCATTTATTCTTCGGCAACCTCGCTAAGCTTTGCTTGGCCTTTTTAACATAATTTATTTCCAATTTATAGGCCCTGCTTTGGGCGTTTGTTTTTTTAATTAGGCCTATCCCCTCTTTAATGTCTTTATTGCTTATCTTCCTCTTTCTTAAAATACTTAAAAATTGTTTTTTATTTTTAAGGGAAAACTCATCCATGGCGAGAAGGATGACGATATTCCCCAATTTTCTTTCTTCAATGTCCTTGCCGATTTTTTTTCCGAATTTTTTTTCATCTCCGAATATATCCAATATATCGTCTTGAATCTGGAACGCCATTCCCAAATTATACCCGAAATTTTTTAAAATTTTTATCTCTTTATCCGAAGCGTTGGCGCATATTCCTCCTATTTCGGCGCAAGCGCTCGTTAAACTAGCTGTTTTTTTGCCAATCATTCCAAAATAATCATTTAGACTGATCCGATGATACCTGTTTTTCACTATGTATTTTTCATTATCTCTTCCTCCTTGTTCAAATAAAATATCCAAAATTTGTCCGCTTGTTATTGTTTTCAATGTTGTGGCCAGTATTCTAATTATTCTCTCCTTGTTTTCAACGCCCGCTAACGGATAAAAAATTGAAGCCGCGTAATTCATGGAAATAATATTTGCCAATGATACGCCGTATTTTTTGCGTACTGTAGGCCGTCCCCTTCTAAGGTCGCTATGATCAATTATATCGTCAACAATCAAGGTGTAATTATGCAAAATTTCCAAGGCCGCCGCCGGGTACAGCGCGTCTTTTGTTTTTCCTCCCATCATCCGGCAGGAAAGCAGAGTTAAAATCGGCCTTAATCTTTTGCCGCCGATCTCAATCTGATGCTTGATTACGCTATGATGATTTTTAAAAACGGATGAGCATAATATTTTTAAAATTATCGGATCAACTCGCTTTGCCGTTTTTTCCAAAATTAATTTTATGTTGTTTTTGTTTGCCATAACGCGTCCCTGATTATTTAAGCCCTCCGTTTGATTATTTTCATTTTATCATAATTTAAGCAAAATATCCAAACGGCTTTCGCGAAATACTTACGAATCTTGCCTTTTTTTCATTGCCCATATCATCCATCCGACAACTCCATAATACAAAACAACCCAGCCCCTCCATAAATAATTTATATCAAAATACGCGTAAGGCGTTTTGGTTAAAATCTCCACGGCAAGTATTATGTATTTTAACAGCAGTTTGGCGGGAAGAAAAAACAAAAAAGAAACACTCGGGAACAATAAACCCGGAAGCAATGCTGACAAGATGGCCGCCATCAGAAACGGCAAGATCCAAATAATCAACAAATTGGCTATGGGCGCGATAATTGAAACTTTGGAAAAATTCAAGGCGATGATGGGCAGAGTAAAAATTTGCGCGGATATCGTTATGATAAATATATCGCGTAAGGCCATACTGATATTTTCAAAAATTTTTGGCGGCTCTCTAAACGTTGCTTTCAGCGCGGAATAACCGTAAACGATGCCGGCTACGGCCAAGAAAGAAAGCTGAAAACCGATATCGTCGCGAAGCAGTTTGGGGTTGGCCAAAAGAAGTATGGCGGCGGCAAAAACCAAAGAATTCGTTAGCTTGTTGAGCCGCCCCAAATTCAACGCCCATAAAACCAAAAACCCCATCAATCCCGCGCGCATGGCCGATGCCGGCAATCCGATTAACATAATATAAATTGCCAAAAATATCGCGGCAAAATAAAAAGCGTGTTTGCGCCAAAGTCCCGCTCCCAACAGCATAAACATAACAATCTCCGCCAAAATACTGATATGCATCCCCGAAATCGCCATAATATGGCTTACGCCGGCATTGGAAAATTTTTCGCGCAAATCGTCCGGAACCGCCCTTTTGTCTCCCAATATAATCGCTCGCGCCAAACCGCTTTCCGGCTCGGTCAATCCGTAATCAATAATCTCGCGTATTTTGTTTTTTACCTTGAATATATTCTTGTACAGCCAATTCCCGCTGTTTTTTGTTTCGCAATCAAAAAAGGATTCCCGCTCTCCGAACCCCTGTTCCGCCGACACGCAAACGGGACGCAAGAGAGGATAACGGCAAACCGAATAAATGTCATATCTGGCCAAATATTTATCATACTGAAAGTCGTTAAACGGCTCCGGCCTTAAAAGTTCGCAAGAAATTTCCAATTCATCGCCGTAACCGTACCGCGGGTACAAATTCGCGGTAACCAGAATTTTGCCGCTAACCGCCGGCGGCAATTGCGGAGACGCGCCGCGGCGCGCCTCTACGGTGTATTTAACATTATTCCGCCTTACGTCCGGCTCGCTTGAAACCGTGGCGACCACCGTTACGGTTTGTCCGTTGTAATGCCAAATTTTATCAGGCGCGTTCTCCGGCAATCCGACGGAATACCTCCAAATCCCCAAAAACAAAAACAGCCCCGCGAGAGCCGCCATTCTTATAATCTTATTTTCCCAAAACAAAACCAAAACCGACGCGCCGCCGACAACGCCCGCGAACCATAACAAATCCCTTTGTATTATTCCCAACGGTAAAAAAGAAGCAACGGCGACCCCCGCTATAAAAGCGGCGCAACAAATTAAAAATATCTTGGATTTGGATAAACCGCCTTCAAACTTAAACTCCATCCCCACAAAAACCAAACAGACAAATACTCCCATACTCTGGAGTATGGGAGTATTTGTCTGTTTTTAAAACTATTTTAAATCCACCATTTTTTTTAACTTTTTATAGAGGCCTGTTTTTTCTTTTGTTTTGTCCAACTGCTTCAACACGCCTTTAATCTGTTCTTTTTGTCTTTTGTTCGCGCTTTTGACAATGTTTTCAAGCAAAATCTCCGGCCAAAAATACATAGGATAACGCCTCTTCAGCATCCCCCATTCTCCGGGACGGTAATCGCGCGGTTTATCTTCAATCTCAACAAATTTGTTGTTCTTGGTCTTTTTCACCGCTTGCCGATATCCTTCTCCCGAAATTTTGAGCCATTCATAAACTCTGGCAATCGTACTGTTGCCCACTTTTAATTTTTCCGTAATTTCCTGATACGTTAAACCGTCCAACAACAATTCCGCCACTTTTAATCTTTTGGCAATCATTTCCGCCTCCTGAAAAGACAATAAATCGCGCAATAATTCAGCCGCGTCTTTGGGTTTTTTGGTTTGAGAAATGGCCAGACATAATTGGTAAAAAATTTTTTCCACTTCTTTTTTCGGTAATTTGGATTGATACTTGGCCATACGATTTTAACAACATTATTGTGTTTATTTTATCATATTATCAAAAAACAACCAACACTCCCCGCCAAAAAAACAAAAAAACAACCAATTGCCAAAAACAGACAAATACTCCCATACTCTGGAGTATGGGAGTATTTGTCTGTTTTTTGTCGGGTGGGCGGGTTGGGGTTTGGTATTGGGGTTTGGTATTGCGGGTTGATGTTGCGGTTTAATGTCTAAACGGAATCCTGGGATTGTTTTTTAATCACGCGCTTTAACCATATAATTTTACATCTTAAAATTTATAATATTTTCTTTACGGAAACCAAAAACAGTTTGATATGCCCCCGCCAGTTAACCGTTTTTGGTTTTATTTGCTTCGCGACAGGCGCAAATACGCCTCCATAAACTCATCCAGTCCGCCGTCTAAAACCTTCTCAACGTCTTGCGTTTCATAGTTCGTCCGATGGTCCTTTACCATCTTGTACGGCTGCATAACATAAGAGCGGATTTGTTTGCCCCATTCAGCTTTTTGGGCTTCGCCGCGCATTTTTAATTCTTCTTTCGCCTTTTCTTCCTCCCGCAATTTGAATAATTTTGACTTCAAAATCTTCAAAGCGGTTTCCTTGTTTTGGTGCTGGGACCTTTCGGTTTGGCAGCTGACGGTAATTTTCGTGGGAATATGGACGATTCGCACGGCCGAGTCGGTCGTGTTCACGCCTTGGCCCCCGGGCCCGGAGGCGCGAAACACGTCAATCCGCAAATCCTCGTCTTTTATTTCAATTTCTTCCGCCTCCGGCAATTCCGGTATCACTTCAACCAAAGCGAAAGAAGTGTGCCGCATTTGCTCCGCGTCAAAAGGAGAAATGCGGACCAATCTGTGCACGCCCGATTCGCTTTTTAAATACCCGTAAGCCCAACGACCTTCAATTTTATAGGAGGCGCTCTTAATGCCGGCTTCGGAGCCGGCATTGCGGTCAACCAAGGTCGCTTTCCATCCCTTTTTCTCGGCAAACCTTAAAAACATCCGCTCAAGCATTTCCGCCCAATCCTGCGCCTCAACTCCGCCCGTTCCCGAATGAATGGAAATAATCGCGTTGTTTTTGTCGTACTTGCCGGAAAACAAAACCAAAAATTCCAATTCTTCGTATTTCTTTTTCAGTTCTTCGTATTTCTCGCGCGCTTCCTCGTCTATTGAATCGTCCTTTTCCTTTTGGCCAACGGCGACCAATTCCTCCAAATACCTGATTTCTTTTTTCAATTCCTTCCATTTATTTACTTCCGACTCTAAATTCTCCGCTTCCCTGCTGATTTCCACGGCTCGTTCGCGGTTGTCCCAAAATCCCGGCTTGTTCATCTCGTCTTTTAAATTCTTAATCCTTGACTCTTCTCTCTCAATCCCCAAAAGCCCCCATGTTTCCATAAGGCGCTCCCTTAATATTTCAATGTCTTTAAGCAGGTTTTCCATAATAATATATTTACGAAAAAATAATCTAAATTTATCTGTTTTACGGCGGAAAAACAATGGACAAAAAATCTTCTGCCGCCCCTCCTCTCCGCGAGAGGCGAGGCGGGATTTCGCGTCTTTAGTCGCTAAACCCGACTTAAAAGTCGGTAGAATTAAATTTCCCAAACATTATTTTTCTTATGTCGTCATTGGCAATCCCCAATCCCGGCTCCCGCATAGCCATGAAAGTGTCTACCGGACGGTTAAGATAATAATCTTTAAGTCGTTGGAACAACATAATATAGCCCATTCTTCCGTTCAGCCCCTAACAACATCTTCCCCGACAACATTTTTTGCGATTTTTAACATTATTGTTTTTATTCTGATCTCCGCGACCTGCCCACAAAGCCATATCAACCAAGCGAACCCAAGATTCCTTAAATCCATTTTCTTCCTTATGTCCTTTTTCTCTATATTTTTTCGCAAGATCCCAGGCAAAAGATATATACTCTCTTAAAATTTCAATATTATGACTTGCGTCCTTTTCGGTTATACCTACGGCCCTAAGAACCATTGTGTCAAATATGGGAACGACCTCCGGATACAAAAAATGTAAAAATGTCGTTCTGACCGGGAAACTCTTGGGGTCGCCCATTCCAAAAATAGAAAATTCATCAAGCTGAACTAATTCAATAATTTTATCTCTGTCTTCAGTAATGCTTTGCGGAAGTTTTTCTGATAATTTTTTTAATCTGCTTTCTATTTCAGGGTGCTCATTTATCTTATTGAAAATATTCGCCTTAGCCGCTGGCTGGGAATAAATTTTCCAATAAAGCATAGCTTGGTAACTTTCTAAACTAATTCTTCCAAGTTTTTTTCTGTCTTCTGAAAATTTTTCTATTAAGCAATAATATAACTCCCCGTCTGTTCGCGGACGTCTTTTAAAGCAATCTAAATATTCAACACTATAATCAAACCTTTTGCACAACTCGTCATAGCGTGTGTATAAATTTTGCCAATTAAAATTTTTCAGTGGGTCAATCATAATTTTATGACTCTGTCGCGGATAATTAATTAAGCTAGATTTTTATAACCTCAGTCGGTTCCATGCTTTGCATGGAGCCTGTTCGCGAACGGTTGGCGAAAACGCAAACACTTTGTCATCGTCCGCGGCTCGCGTTTTGGCTCCGCGCGGCGACAAACAATCCGCAGGGGCGAACGGCTGTTCGCCCCTGCGGCGCCGTGCTCCTCTTTTGTGTTCATCCCGTGCCGCGACAACTGATAAATTTCACGCGCGCGAACGCTCTTACTTCATTTCCTCCAGCTTTACCTTAACCTCTTTCTCCTCCCCTTTATGCAAAACCTTTAAAGTGATTTCGTCTCCGGGCTTGAATTTGCCGATTGCCTTGGCTAACGGATTTTTATCGTCAATTTTTTTGCCGTTGACTTCCAGGATGATGTCGTTTTCAACTAACCCCGCCTTGTCCGCCGGAGAGCCGGGAATTACCGCCAAATCCGTCCGCTCCTCTCCGCGGATAATCAAAGCGCCGTATTCCACATCCAATTTGTTTGACTCGGCAATCGCTTTGTTTATCTGAACATACCTCACTCCCAGCCACGGGCGGACGATTTTACCGTATTTTTTAACGCTTTCATAAGTGTTTTTCACTTCATTGACCGGAATGGCGAATCCGATGTTCTGCGCTCCCTGGGCTATGGCCGTGTTGATGCCTATTACTTGGCCGGCGATGTTTAAAAGTGGCCCGCCTGAATTTCCCGGGTTGATGGACGCGTCAGTCTGAATCACGCCAATCAGTCGCTCGCTGCCTATGCCGCCGCCTCCGGCCGTGATGGAGCGGGAAAGGCCGGAAATCACTCCGGTGGAAACGGTGTTCCTGAATTCGCCCAAAGCGTTGCCGATGGCGATAACCGTCTGCCCCACTTTCAGCTCCGAACTGTCGCCCAGCTCCACGGTGGGCAAATCTTTTTTATCAACTTTTAAAACGGCCAAATCATTCACCGGATCTCGCGCCAGCACCTTGGCGTCGTACTTGCTGCCGTCGTTCATCAGCACCGTATATTCGGCTTCTTCGTCCAATACCACGTGCTTATTGGTAATGATGTAGCCGTCGGACGAAACAATAAATCCGGTGCCGCCGCCGACCTCTCTTTTTTCCGTGCCTTTCCGCCGATATTGCGGGGTTCTGAAAAAATCGCCGAAATCATCGCCGAAAAATTGCCTAAAAAAATCCGAACCGCCGAACGGATCGCTGTAATATCGCTCAATAATCGGCAAGTCCTTGGTGATAATAATGCTTACCACCGCCGGCGAAACCTTCTCCACCGCCGAGATGACGGCCGACTCCTCTTCCACCGTAACGACTTTTTGCCCGTCTTTGGCCCGAACGCCCTCTTGCTCTTGCGGCTTGCCCAAAAACCAATCCATTAAGTCAAAACCTTGGGCCGATGAAGAAACCCAATACCCCATGGCGCCGCCGAAAACGGAACTGATTATAATTGAAGCCGCCACCGCGGCGATAAATGATTTTTTAAAATTATTGTCCATACGATTATTGGCTCAAAGCGCAAAATTCAAAGGGGAGATATTGCCCGAAGGGCTAAATTTTAAATTACGGTTTTACGCTTTGAATTTTGAATTGTTACACAATTATATTACAACTTTTAAAAAATAACGTCAATTAAAAAAATCTTGGCGGGCCCAAGATTTTATTTCCGACAATTTAATTAAAAGAGGCTGTCGCCAAACGCCGTTCCCCAGTCAAGTTGATGGCGTAATTTGGCCCAAATTCCTAAAATTTACGCAAAACTTTTTTAAAATCAACAACCCTTCCATTCTTCACCGCCACCCCCTCGCTTCTCAATATTTCAATTTTTTTTCTTTCTCCCTTGGCGTATCCGCCCAAACGGCCGCCGCTTTTTACCACCCGATGGCAGGGAATCGGGCGCGACCCGAAATTTTCGCGCAAAATATTGCCGACCGCTCTCGCCGCCAACGGCCGGCCGGAAGCGGCGGCGACATCCTTGTATGTTGACACTCCGCCTTTCGGTATTTTCGCTACCGCCCTTAAAACGGCGTCTTTAAACTCCATAATTATTTTGCCGCTATTTTCCGTTTCGCAAGGAGTTCAATAAATCTTCCACGGACGACGGACTAACTCCGCTTTGCATCACTTGGCTTTTAATATCGGGCGAACCGGTCATATCAAGAAGCTCTTTATACGGCGCGAACGCTTGCTCTATCAGGCTCAACAACGGCTTGAAATATATGATACCCAAAATTATCGGCGCGACAAAAATCAGCGCTTTTAAAAATCCGAAAATCCGCGACCAAACCACAAAATGGTTTATTTTTTTGGTCATTTTGTGAATCTCCCGGGTCAATCGCAGGTTTTCCTCCATTAATTTTTCCATTTGCGCCGAACTCGCTTTTCGGTAGGCGGGAGCCGACGGAGACGGCCCCTCCCACGGAGCCGGAGTTTCGTTTTTTGTTTTTTTTGAGGCTTTCTCTTTGTCCATAATAATAAATGCAAAATGTAAAAATCAAAACGCAAAATTGCAATTTAAAATTTAAAATTTTACACTTTACATTGTCATCTTGATTTTTGATTTTTGATTTTTTAATTAGCTATGTTATCTCACTATGCATTTTTTAACATATTTCGCGCCTATTTCACGCATCTCGTTTAATTCCTTGTCACTATACGGCATTATTTTCCGCAAATCGCCGTTAATCAAATCGGTATCCGGCTTAAACCGCTGCAAATACCAAAGCCGGGCGCCCTTAATCATCTCCCCCATTTTCTCAATATCGTTTTTGTCCAAAAGCGCGGGCACGACCGTGGTCCTGAATTCATACGGCAAATTACCGTTCATAATTATTTTAACACTTTTCTCAATATCGGCCAAATCGCCTTTGAATTTTGTTGTTGCTTTGTACTTTTCAAGCGGAGCCTTAATATCCATGGCGATATAGTCAATAAGCCCTTCCTCCAAAAGAGCGGCAAGCATCTTGGGGTTTGTCCCGTTGGTGTCCAGTTTAACCTTAAACCCCAGATCCCTGATTTTTCGCGTAAACTCCGGCAAGTCCTTGTGCAGGGTCGGCTCTCCGCCGGTAATCACCACTCCGTCCAATTTGCCTTTCCTGTTTTTTAAAAAATTAAAAAGATCATCCTCCGGCAAAAGAGAATGACCTTTTTTGTTCCCGTCCTTTGAGGGCAGGACAAGCATGGGATTATAACAAAAACCGCATCTGAAATTGCAACCTTGGGTAAAAACAATGGCGGCTATTTCGTTCGGGTAATCAATTAGTGTTAATTTTTCCAATCCGCCGATCAACATATAAAGCTAATTCGCAACATTACCTGTTTGGCGTTCGGGCGGTAATTCAAGTCGCTCAAACCATAAACGCTTGTTTATGATTTGCGTTCGCGAATTATTGTCCGAACGCCCCGAATAACATTGAAATTAATTCACTGCGATAAGCCGAGCGCGCGGCCTATTCTCCTCTTAGCTGTTTATCAAAAGTGCGCCTGTTGGCGAATTCGCTCTTCTTTCCCTTATTCCAGTTTTTTGTCGGAGTGAGCCAGCCGACAACCCTTGAATAAACGGTGCATTCTTGTCTTTGTGTTTGTTTTGGTGCCATATTTTTGTCGCAAATTAAGAATTGTGAAGAAATTTAAGTATGTCGTTTTTGCCGTTTAAACAGGCAACCGATATTCTGCTCAAGAAAATGGAGCGGCATAAGATAAATTCTCGTTCACAACGCTTAATTTTAAATTGATTATTAAATATAATAACAATTAAAGGCTGTTTGATTATTGGCATGTTTCGCAATCTTCGGCGATATGCGCGGCCGCTTCCGCGTATCCTATCTCCTCGTCGCATTTTGGGCAATATTTATGTTCTCCCGCCAAATAACCGTGTTTTGGGCAAATGCTAAAAGTGGGGGTGATTGTATAATAAGGCAATCTGTAATTCTCGGCTATTTTTTTGACCAATTTTTTGCACGCTTCCGGATCGTTGATTCTTTCTCCCAAGAATCCGTGCAGCACCGTGCCGCCGGTATATTTGGTTTGAAGCTCGTCCTGCAAATCAAGGGCTTCAAAAATATCATCGGTAAAGCCAACGGGCAAATGCGTGGAATTGGTATAATAAGGATCCGCTCCCCGTTCGCGATACGCCTCTTCATTGGCCGCGATAATTTCCGGATATAATTCTTTGTCCTTTTTGGCGAAGCGATACGTGGCCCCCTCGGCGGGAGACGCCTCCAAATTGTACAAATTATCGGTTTCGTTTTGGTAGTCCATCAATTTCTCCCGCATAAAATCCAACGTCTCTATGGCAAAATCCCGCCCCTCGGGAGTGGCAATGTTCTTGCCCAACAAATTCAAACTGGCCTCATTCATTCCGTTTATGCCGATGGTGTTAAAATGGTTTTTCCAATAAGACCGGAAACGTTCATAAATATTTGACAAATAATGCTTTGAATAAGGATAAAGACCGTCTTCGGTGAATCTCTCAATAACTTTTCTTTTTATCTCCAAGCTTTCTTTTGACAAGTCCATTAATTTCTCCAGCCTTTGCCTAAACTCTTCTCGCGTTTTGGCCAAATATCCTATGCGCGCCAAATTAATGGTAACCACGCCCAAACTGCCGGTTAACGGATTGGCGCCAAACAGCCCTCCTCCTCTTTTTTTCAGTTCTCTATTGTCCAATCTTAACCGACAGCACATACTGCGGGCATCGTCGGGGCTCATATCCGAGTTGATAAAATTTGAAAAATAAGGAATGCCGTATTTGGCGGTCATTTCCCAAACCGGACGCAACGATGGCCTGTCCCAATCAAAATTTTTATCAATATTGTAGGTGGGAATGGGAAACGAAAAAACTCTGCCGGTGGCGTCGCCCTCAATCATAACCTCGGCGAGAGCCTGGTTGAACATATCCATTTCTCTTTGGAAATCACGGTATTTTTCCGGCATAATTTTGCCGCCGATAATGACATTTTCATCCGCCACTTGCCCCGTGGGCTTAACGTCTAAGGTAATATTGGTGAAAGGAGTTTGGAACCCGACTCGGGTGGGCACGTTAACGTTGAACAAAAACTCTTGCAAGCATTGCTTTATTTCTTTGTAAGAAAGGTCGTCATAGCGGATAAAAGGGGCTAAATAAGTGTCAAAATTGGCAAACGCTTGAGCCCCCGCCGCTTCTCCCTGAAGAGTATAGAGAAAATTAACGATTTGCCCCAAAACGCTCCTGAAATGTTTGGGCGGCTTGCTTTGCACTTTCTCGCCCACTCCGCCAAACCCTCTGATAAGCAAATCCTTTAAATCCCATCCGCAGCAATAAGGAGCCAGCATTCCCAAATCATGAATGTGAAGGTCGCCTTCGGTGTGGGCGTTCCTGATTTCCGCCGGATAAAGCTTGTTCAGCCAATAACGGGCGGAAACGGAAGAGGCGATATAATTATTAAGCCCCTGCACCGAAAAGCTCATATTGCTGTTTTCTTTTAGCCGCCAATCGGCCCGACCCAAATAATCTTCCATCAGCTTCTCTTCGTTGGCGGCCGCGTTTAAATCTCTCAACTGCCTGTGCTGGTCGCGGTAAATAATGTAAGCTTTGGCCGCCTTGGTAAGCTTGCTTTCAATCAATACCTCCTCAACTATATCCTGAATCTCTTCCACGGCCGGAATGGACCGAGAATGGAATTTTTCCGTAACGATTTTAACGACCTTATCGGATAATTTTTTGGCCAATTCTTCGTCCGGCCGCCCGACCGCCTCAAAAGACCTGGAAATGGCGTTGGTGATTTTTTCCGGACTGAAATCAACGATTTCGCCCGATCTTTTAATGAGTTTTGTGATTGTGTTTTGCATGGGAATACTAAGATAAATTATAATTCAAGGTTGCGAATCCTAAGTAAATCCAAAATTACAATTTTCAAAATTTGTCCTCAACCCTCCTGTTTGCCGCCGAAGAAAATTAAAGACGCGGAACTGTTTTGCGTTTTTTTTATTTTAAATTTTGAATTTACGGTGATGATTGTTATTTTTTGCCCCTCTTCACGCCCTTCTTGCTTTTAAGCAACTTATTCAATTCTCTCCTGAAGGTGTGCGCGTCCTTGAACGACTCATAGACGGAAGCGAAACGGATATAGGCGACTTGGTCCACCTTCTTAAGATGCCTCATTACGATTTGCCCGATTTGATTGGAGGTTACTTCGTTCTTTCTCAACATCTGCAAGCTCCGCTCCACTCCGTTGACCAATTTCTTGAAAGTGTCGTCGGTAATCGGGCGCTTCTCCAGCGCTTTTTTCAGGCCGTTGACCATCTTCTCCCTTGAATACGCCTCCCTCTGCCCGTTATTTTTAACAATTGTCAAATCAAGAATCTCAACCTCCTCGTAAGTGGAAAACCGAAAGCCGCATTTTAGGCATTCGCGCCTTCTTCTTATGGAAAGACCGTCCGAGGCGACCCTTGAATCAACCACCTTGGTGTCTTCATGATAACAAACTGGGCATTTCATAATATCTGTAAATTACTCGCGAATTTGCGAACGCGCAAATCATATTTCAAATATTCGCGCGCTCGCGAATTCGCAACGGGCTTGCCGATTCGCGAGGAATAAAAAATTTTTTAACGCTCTATCTCGGTTTGGTAACAAAAAAACACCTATTCGCTTACCAATATTTAATTAATAAGGGGCCGTGCATTAGGTGTTCCCGTATTGCCAGGAGGTTTTAAATGGCTATATCTTGTGCCTCCTGCCTTTACTTAACCACAACATATAGTATTACTTATATTATATCATACGGACAGGTTTAGTCAAGTCCCGCAAAGTTGCTTTAAGGTTAGTGCAAATCATCAATTATAAACAATAACCGCCCCGCGGAACTCCGCCGAACGGCCGGACGCGACAAATTTCCTGTGGATAACCGGCTAAAACTCAACATCCAATAACTGGAAAACATCAATCGGTACTTCTTCGTACGGGTGCGCTTTTTTGATCGCCTCAACAACGTCTTTAACCTTATCTTTCGCGCAAACAAATTCAATCTTGATTTCTTCAACCTTTTCAATCTCGCCTATTTTGCCGATTGTCGGATTTGAGCCGTCCATCGGCAAGAAATAGCCGTGGCCGGGAGTTAAAAAAGCGCAATAAGCGTAGTTGCCGATTACGCCGCCGCCGGAGCGGCCGATTGCCAAACGAACATCGTCCGCGGCTTCTTTCGGGCAATAAGTTTGAATCTTTACGATATTGCTTCGCTTCATATAATTTTACTTATTTTAATCTTATTTAATATTATACGCCATTACAAAATCAAAATAAAGCTGTTATTTAATCAAGCGTCCGCATTGGCGGCGTTGTTTCAACGCTCAAGCTCAACGCGCGAATCGTTCAAGCAATGTTTCCGAGCAAAAAAGCGGCCTCAAAACCGCTTTTCTTGTTTATGTGTTCGTAAATTTATAATTCGCGTCCCCCTACAACATCTTTTTCCGAATAAACGCCGGAATGCCCAACTCATCTTCTTCCTCTTCTTGAGCGCCTTTCTTTTGCGCCGGTTCGGCTTGCGCCGCTTTCAGGGGAGGAATTTTCGCTTTCTTTTTTTCTCCGCTAAACGTTTTGGAAGATCTCTCTTCCCGTTCTTCTTGTTCAATAAAGGCATTGGGGGTGTACGACTTCTCGCTGACGGTTTCTTTCGGTCCGCCGACGCGGGCCGAATCAAACCCGGTTGCCACCACGGTTATCTTTATGTCGTCTTTCATCTTGTCGTTTATCACCGCGCCGAATATAACCTTGGCGTCTTCGTCCGCCGAAGCGGTAATCACCTTGGCCGCTTCATTCACTTCGCTCATTGATAAATTGGGGCCGCCCACGATGGTGAAGAGCACGCCGCGGGCGCCTTCAATGGAAACCTCCAAGAGAGGAGAGCTGACCGCCGCTTTGGCCGCTTCAATCGCCTTGTTTTCGCCGGATGCTTCGCCGATTCCCATTAAAGCGCTGCCGGCGTTCGCCATCACCGCCTTTACGTCGGCAAAATCAACATTGATAAGCCCGGGAATGGTAATCACTTCGGCAATGCCTTGAACGCCCTGCCTTAAAACTTCATCAACCACCATAAAGGCGTCCAGAAGAGATGTTTTTTTGTCAATCACCTGCAATAACTTGTCATTGGGGATGGTGATAATGGTGTCAACTTTGTCGGTAAGCTCCATTAAGCCCCGTTCGGCGATATTTTTCCTTTGCGCCCCCTCAAAAGAAAACGGCTTGGTGACAACGGCCACCGTCAAAGCGCCCAAATCTCTGGCTATTTCAGCCACAATAGGGGCCGCGCCGGTGCCGGTGCCTCCGCCCAGTCCGCAAGTGACAAAAACCATATCGGTGTCTTTCAAAACGTCCCTGATGTCATTTTGCGATTCCTCGGCCGATTGCTTGCCCAAGTCGGGGTTCATGCCGGCGCCAAGCCCGCGGGTGATGGACTTGCCGACATGAAGCTTCTTGGACGCTTTGTTGTAGTGAAGCGCCTGCACGTCCGTATTGACCGCGACGAATTCCACGCCCTTGATGCCGCTGTCAATCATACGGTTGATAACGGCTCCGCCCGATCCGCCCACTCCGATTACTTTTATTTTGGCAAAGGTTTCAATGTTTGGTTTTACTTCAGCCATATTGGTTGGGATTATGAATTTAGAATTATGGGCATAGAATATGAATTTTTAAAAAAATCGCAATTCTATCGCCAATTCTAATTATCAACAATTAAATTTATCTTATTTACATAATACCCCATCGCCGAAAAAAACACAATACTGTCAAATTAGGGTGTATAAAAAATTTATACAGCCCCGCGAATCCGCGAAACACCCCCTCTTTTTTTGTCGCGCCGATTGTTTCGCGCCTTTTAAACTTTGTTTCCGGATTTACGTTAAA
>JALUVW010000013.1 GCA_027020105.1 Candidatus Falkowiibacteriota bacterium | reverse complement strand
GGTTCCCTTGATAAAATAAATCCGGCTCCAAGTAAATCTGCCCGTCCGTAATGGAGATTACGTTTGTCGGGATATACGCCGACACGTCTCCCGCCTGTGTTTCAATTATCGGCAAAGCGGTGATGGAACCGCCGCCGTATTTTTTATTTAACTTGCAAGCTCTTTCCAAAAGGCGAGAATGCAGATAAAACACGTCCCCCGGATAGGCCTCGCGTCCCGGCGGCCTTTTCAACAAAAGCGAAATTTCCCTATACGCCGTCGCGTGTTTCGTCAAATCATCGTAAATAATCAAAACGTCTTCTCCTTTATCCAAGAAATATTCGGCCATGGCGCATCCGGCGTACGGCGCTATATACAAAAACGACGCCGGGTCGGACGCGCCCGCCAAAACAACCGTGGTGTACTCCATGGCGCCCGCCTCTTCCAATTTCTTCACAATGCCGGCGATTTTTGACTCTTTCTGCCCGATAGCCACGTAAATACATTTCATATTTTGATTCTTTTGGTTGATTATCGTATCAACGGCAATCGCGGTTTTTCCTATCTGTCTGTCTCCGATAATCAACTCTCTCTGCCCCCTTCCGATCGGTATCATGGCGTCAATCGCCTTAACTCCCGTTTGCACCGGCTCGGACACGGATTCGCGGGTAACGACTCCCGTGGCGATTTTTTCTATCGGGTAGCTTTTTTCCGTCTCAATGGCCCCTTTTCCGTCAATTTCCCGTCCCAAGGGATTGACCACGCGGCCGATAATCGCCTCTCCGACGGGCACTTCCAAAATCCTGTTTAAGCTTCTTACCTCATCACCCTCTTTAATTCCCGAAAAATCGCCCAAAATAACGGCGCCCACGCCGTCTTCTTCCAAATTCAACGCCACGCCGTACACTTTTTCCTTGGCGCTGCCCGGCGAACTTTGATGTCCGACGGAAAATTCAAGCATTTCAGACATCATTACGTCCGATAATCCTGAAATTTTGGCTATGCCGTCGCCGACTTCAATCACCTTGCCGACTGTTTGCTCTTTTGCCTCCGATTTGAAATCTGAAATTTTTCGCTTTAATTGGTCAATAATAAAATCTTTTGTGTTTGACATAAATATAAATCAAAATTTAAAAATAAAAAATCAAAACTACAATGTAAAATTAAAAAATCATTTTACACTTTAAACCGTTATTTTGCATTTTGATTTTCATATTTTAAATTACTTAGCTAATTCATTTTTTAAATTATCAATTCTTGCCCTCATACTCCCGTCCAAAACCTTATCTCCATACCTGATAATCACGCCGCCCAAAATACTTTTGTCAATCCGCTCGCCCATAACAACTTTTTTCGCTCCCGCCAGTCCGGCGATATAACCATCCAACAATTTCACGGTTTTATTGTCCAATTTTCGCGCGCTGACAATCTCGGCTTCAACAATTCCTTCTTCTTTATTCCAAACGATTTCAAACTGGTCAATAATTTTGTCAATCTTGGAAACATCATTGTTCTCAACGACAAGATTGATGAAATTGTCAATAATATCCCTTATTTCTTCTTCTTTTTTGTTTTTTACCGACTCGTACAAGCTTAACGCGTATTGCTTTGCCGTAATTTTCATAAACAAACAGCGGATAGCGGACAACAGGCTTGGTTTCTGTTTTTTTATTTTCCGCTTCCCGAATTTATTATTTTTTTAATCAACTCCTCGTCTTTTTTGTTATCCATTTTTTCTCCCGTAATTTTCTCCAATGAAATGGCGACCAAATCAACAACTTCTTTTTTTATTTCTTTCAATGTCTTCGCTTTTTCCAGCCGGATCTTCGCTTTTTCCTGATTTATGATTTCTCCGACTTCTTCTTTCGCCCTTTTGATTATTTCGGTTTGCCTTTTTTCCGCTTGCTCCTTCGCTTTTTCAATGATGGCGGCCGCTTCTTTTTTCGCGGCGGCCAAAACTTTTTTTTCTTTTTCTTCTATTTCTTTTAATTTCTCGCTTGATTTTTCGGCGTCACTGATGCCTTTCTCTATTTTTTTTCTCCTGTCTTCCAGTAACGCGAACATCGGCTTATAGCCGAACTTGTACAAAATAAACAAAAGAATCGCGAAGTTTAAAAATTGCGCGATTAATATTTTAACATTTAATCCCAATGCTCCGAACAGTTCCATAGTGTTTTAAGTAAGAAAATAGGATAAATAAGAGAAATAAGATAAATAAAATGAAGAAAAAATATTCTTATTTTTCTTATTTTTCTTTTTATTCTTATTTTTATTTAAAAACAAAGAAATCCGGCCTTTTGGCTCCGTCGCCAAATAAAACGTTGACGCATTCCCGCCTAAAAGCCGGACATGCTCTATCTTTAAAACACGAAAAGAATAAGCAAAGACACGACCAAAGAATAAATGGCGGTTGATTCGGTAACGGCCATGGTGGCGAACATAAACGGCATAATTTTCGGGCTTGCCTCCGGGTTTCTGCCAATGGCTTCCAACGCCCTTCCGGCAATTATGCCCTCGCCGATCGCGGAACCGATTGCCCCTATGCTGACAGCCAAACCGGCTGCCAAAAGTTTTGCGCTTTCTACGTCCATATTTGTTATTACCGCCGCGTATTATTAAAATATTTAATAATGCGCGGCCGGTTTATTTTAATTTAATATTATTATATTGCCGACTCGGCATTTATTTTTCTGTTGGCGGTCCGCGCCCCTAAGCGGCCGATTCATCCAGTTCCGACGCCATTGACACGAATATCAGGGTCAACACGACAAAGACAAAAGCCTGCACAATGGCGGTCAAAAGGCCCAAAAACAAAAACGGCAAAGGAACGAAAAACGGAGCAAGAAAAAGTATTACCGCGCCCAAAACTTCACCCGCGAACATATTTCCAAACAACCTGAAAGAAAGGGATATTATCTTTGCCACTTCCCCGACTATATCCATAATCCCCAAAAAAAAGTCCAAGAAACCCTGGGCCAAAACGCCGAATTTAAACTCGCCTTTCGCCGCTCCCTTAAAAAATTTCTTAATTCCGCTTAAATTGATAAATCGGCCGATATAACCGAAAGGGCCGCTTACGGCTATCGCGACAATTTGAATCAGTATGATCGTTATCATTGTCATAACGAAAACCAGGCCGTAATCGGCCATAATCGCCCTGAAAAGAGGCACTGTACCGTTCTCTCTCGCGACCGAAACGGCCGCTTGGCCGGGGATAAAAGTGGCCAGATTGGCGAACACTATCAATAAAAACATCGTAAAAATAAGCGGAAAAATTCTTCTTGCCTTTTTCTTTGTTCCGATTATTGATTCCGTGAAAGAATAAGCGCCCTCTATGATTAACTCTATCAAGTTCTGTATTCCCCCCGGAACCATTTTCAATCTGCCGCCAATGATAATTGTCGCTATCATTAAAAACAGGCTCAAAGCCAACAACCATATAAAAGAGTTGGTTACGGGAAACCACCCTATGTTAAAAATCACTTCCGGTGATAAAGATATGTTTAACTTCATATTTCAAAAAAAGACAACGGCAAGAAGAAACGCGGAAAATAAAACATTTTATTGTTTTTTGCTCCGGTTTTCTTCTTTTTTGCTCATTTCGTTCATTATTTTTGATATTTTTTTCGTTTTTTTATGTATCAGTATATTCGTCGTTATAAACGCCGTTCCCACGCCCGCCAGCACCATAAATTTCGTACCCAAGAGCATATCCAGAACATATCCCGCGACGCCGAAAATAATCATTGGCCCGAAAATGGACGCTCCGCCGTACGCGGCGTAAGAGTATGCCAATTTTTTTAAAGATTTCTTGTCCTGCATAAAAAACAAAAAACAAGCGAGAAACTTGTTGCGAGAGACTCGTTCCCGGGTTGCTGTCGCGGGAATGCGGCCAAATTATATCACGGGTAAAATTTTGGTTTTTAGCTATTTCGCTTTTGTAACTAAAATTCCACTCGCAATATAGTTTAGCTGCAATCCTGTTATACACAACCAACTATATTATATAAGAATTATTCAAAAAGTCAATACGGTCCGCCGCGCGCGGCGCGTTTCCCTTCAAATCGGGCGCAAGCGGCGCGAAAATAAAGAAGAAACGCTCAAACTTCTCGGTTGCCTCAGAGAGGCGCGGCGACATCAATCTCCGGACGAACAGCCTCTATCCAAGTCGCGCCGGCGTTAAATATAAA
>JALUVW010000012.1 GCA_027020105.1 Candidatus Falkowiibacteriota bacterium | reverse complement strand
TGGTCGGGCCGCGCGGAATCGAACCGCGGCTACATGCACCCCATGCACGCGTACTACCATTATACTACGGCCCGAAACAGTTTCAGTAAAAAAACTCTGCCTAAAACCGACCAAGAATTGGCTTTTTACCAGTGGGTCCCGCATCCAATAAAGATGTTAGGGCTATTTTCGCTCCAAGTCAAGGCGAGCGCCCCGATTTGGCAACGAAAACGGATTTTCCCCTTGGTTTCGCGTTCGCGCGCCGCGGCGCGTGAACATAAAAAACCGATAAAAAGCAATTTGACCCAAAACTTGCGTCGGTTTTAGGCAAAGCTTTTGCTTTAACAAATGCCGTTGATTGTATTATAGCAAAATTTGAAAAATAAAAAAGCCGTTGCCCTTAGGCGACGGCAACGGCGAACGGTTTGTTTCTTCATTCCTTTATTTTCGGGGGACTTATTCTAATCCCCTCTTTTTCCGCTTGTTCGGCAATCTCTTTGGCCAATTTGAGATTGCCTCCCTCAATAGCGGCGCTGTGCCTTACCGCTATTATTATGTGCCGCGCATCTTTTTCATTATTTTTTTTCATTTTGCCTCCTTGCTATAGTCATACTATAGCCATGGCTTGCGGACAAAGGTGTACGGATACTTCTTTGTCCGCTTGGACCTTATTTCGTTCCTGATGTTCTTTTTAAATTCCTCCTTTGTCTTGTCCTTTTCTTGCCCTTCCTTCTTTTCCCTCTCTTTTGCCGCTTCTTTCATTTGTTCCTCCTTTTGTTGGTTTGGAATTATTGGAAATGTTCTATAATAAAAAGCCGGCCCCTTTTTCAAGAGGCCGGCTTTGTTTTCCCTTATGAGCTTTAACCCGTTTAAGTTAAAACACCACAAAAAACCGGCCTCTTGCCAAAGCCAAAAAAGAAAAAGCTAAACAAGCTTGAGATACTGGCTTTTTGCGATGTTTTAATCATATATTTATACTTGTGGATAAGTTTACCATATTCACAAAAAAAATCAAGGGCCGCCAAAGAAAAAGAGACGGATTTGTCCGTCTCTTTAAGATGTTAATTAATAACAAATAATGCGGCGGCGAACTTGCTTTTCTTCCGCCTCGTCTTGGCGCGCGTACGACGTATAATCGCACGCGTAGCAAAAATACTGCGCCGGCCTGTCCTCCCTTCCGGGAAGATAAAACATCTCCCTTTTTTTGCCCGTCTTTTCGCACCGCGGGCAACAAATTTTTTCTTCCTTCATTCACTCCCTCCTTTTTTTAAAATGAACAAAATTAAAAAAACTAAAAAACCGCCTGTTGGGCGGGTTTTTCACTATGTGATTCGCTTAAATTATTTTATTTAATACGCGTGAAAAACAGCCGCCCGTTTAGGCAGTAACAATAACAAGTTTAACAATAAATTTTTCCGAATGGCTGTTTTCATATTTGTTAAAATCAGTATAGCATATCCGCGAAAAAAAGCAACCCCCGGTCAAAAAAAGAAGCCTTGTTCCGTGAACAAGGCTAAAAAACTTAGACGGCCGCGCTTACGCGATTAAGAATCCTCCATATATGCCGCGTACAGCGCGTTGCATTTTTCACAGAGGTTAAAGGAGAGGTTGTCGTCGTTCTCTCCTACAGCCTCTTCCCTGCCGCAATTATGACAGATTGCGGCATTTTCTTTTTTTTCTTCTTTCATTGTTATATTGCCTCCTTTTTTTATTTTATTTTTATTGTCCGCGCGTTGTCGCGCCAGAATTTGCAATCACCGCACTCTTCCTTGCTCCTCTTCGCGTCCACGCAGATGCCGTCGGCATCCACCCACGCGCCTCCCCTCGCGCATGTTTTTTTAAAAACCTCTTCTACGATACCAATGCCGCAATCGCACATATTTCCTCCTTTTTTATTTTGGTTTGATTTTATTTCAAGACGGAAACCGCCTTTTTTTCAATGATCAATTTATTTTAATCGCAAAGCGCTATCTTTATTAAAACACGAGGGAATAAAAACAACGCCCTATAATTAAAAACCGCCTTCCTTTGAAGACGACTTTTGTTTTTCTTGTTTTTTTATTCTTGCTTTACCAAGTCTTCAAAGGATGCGACAACAGGCCATTAATGATAATGGCCTTGATAATAATTATGTTTTTACATCCTTGAAAATTCATATTATGTTTATTGTTTTATTTAAACTTGCTAAAAATAAAAAAATTTGGATTAGCGGAAGGGGACAACTTTTAGGGCGCTGTCCGCTTCCGCTAATGTTTAAATTTTGGGGAGTTTCGGGTTTTCTCGGCACAGATCGGGACTTGCCTCCAATACTTGATATAACGACGTATCAAGCGTTTTTATTTTTGCTCCCGTGCAGTCCGGGTTGGGGCATTGCCTCTCCGTGGCGAGCAGTGTTTTGTTGCACTTGCCGCAATACCTTACTACGCCGTCATCCATTATAAAACCTCCTTAAAAATAAATTTATGGGCGGGGGGCTTGAGAAAGCCTCAAAGCCCCCATTAATCTATGTTAAAATGTGTTTTCGCTCGTCCGAACGGGTCTTATGATTGCCTGAACGGACAAAATGACAGAGGGGGGATGTTTGCCTCCCATGCCATTAAGCTGAAAACAACATTATCGCGAAACTGTCGCGTTATGCTATAAAGAACAAATTAAGAGCCACCCGTTTTGGTTCGGGTGGCTCTTAATTTGTTCTCTATGTTTATGTTTATGATGAAGTATTTTGAGTTTTGCTTAGCCACCCATTTTGCGCACGATAATAATGTCTAACACCAAGATAGACATAATTCGGACGCAAATTGTTCGGATAGCTTGTTTCATAATGCTTTTATATTAACAGAATAATATTTTTTGTCAATACTATGATTTTTTGCCAATATTAAACAAAATTATTTTATGCTCACTAACTTTGCCTTAAATATCCACACACAACAAAATAAAAAAACAAGCTTACTTGGGTTTTTCGCCCTATTCTCTCTCGTCTTCGGCGTATATCACCTCCAGGCCGACCCTGTCCCACGAGAACAATTCGTCGTCTTTAAAAAACCGCTTAACCTCTTTTTCCGCGTTTTCAACACTGTCGGAGGCGTGCACGATATTGGCTTGAACGCTCATTGAAAAATCGCCCCTGATCGTGCCGGCATCAGCTTTTCTTCCCAAAGTGTCTCCGGTAATCAACCGGACGCTTTCCACCGCCTCCAGCCCCTCAACAACCATAACAATCACCGGCCATGATTTCATAAACTTGGCGATTCTCGGGAAAAAAGGCTTGTCGGCCAAGTGGGCGTAATGCTCTTTCAGGATCTCGTCGGTCAACTGAACCATTTTGATGCCGACCAATTTAAGCCCCTTTCTTTCAAACCTATGGATGATTTCGCCCACCAAACTGCGGTTTAACGCGTCGGGCTTAATGATTATTAAAGTTTTTTCTTCTATTGGCTTCATAAATTTCTGGATAACAAACAGCGAACAACAGACGGGGAAAAATACGCGCGTTTTCAACGACTGCTTATCGCTTTCTTATAAATATTTTTTAATTTTTTCGCTTATCTGCGCCGGGGTCAAGTTCGCTTTTACCAAATAATCAACCACTCCCAATTTTTTCGCCTTGTCCTTGTCTTCATCCGTGCCCAAATTGGTAAGCATAATAACCGGAATGTTTTTTGTCTGGCTTGCCTTTTTCAGTTCCGCCAAAACGGAAAACCCGTCCATTCGCGGCATAATTATGTCCATCATAATTATATTCGGCTTTTCTTTTTTCGCCAGCTCAAGGCCGTCCGCTCCGTCCGAGGCGATTAAAATCTCAAAACCGTCGGATTCAAATTTGCTTTTGTACATCGCGCTTATTACCGCGTCGTCTTCAACTATCAAAATTTTATTTTTTGCTTTCTTCATAAAATAATAATACTACATCCGCGGAAAAACTTCAAGACGGTGTATTGGTTCGCCTCATTTTGGGCGCGAAGTTATCTTTACGCGGGGAAGAACGGCCTATCGCCCAAAAACAATCCGTAGGGGCGAACGGCGTTCGCCCCCAAACTTTGCTAATTTGGCTCCGCGCGGCGGCATGGAACCGGCCGAGGCCGTGCGCAAGAACGACCAAACAAACGCGCGCGAATACTCTCGCGTTCTCACGCGGACAAACACTCCCATACTCTGGAGTGTGGGAGTGTTTGTCCGGCGCGTGAAACAGGCGGACGAATTGTATGAATTAAACGGTGAGATTGCCCGATTGAATTAA
>JALUVW010000011.1 GCA_027020105.1 Candidatus Falkowiibacteriota bacterium | reverse complement strand
TAAAGATATGCATCCGATTGATCTTCTGCATTTTCTTCCGGAAACAATGGATAACCAAATAGGAGAAATCGGCGCGAAAGTTGAAATCTCCCTGGCCACCATGGGACAAGACCAAAGGCACAGGACCGTCCGCAGAAGCCGGCCGAAGTTTACCGGCAATTTCTATCTTCCGCCGATACCTCGCGAAATGGGTCTGGAACAAAAGGCGGGCGAACTGCTTTCGGAATGGAAAAATCTATACAAAGAAATTCCGCCCTCATTGGCGGCGGTTGTCGCGCCTTACGGGGCGATGGTGAGTTACGAAAAATTCGGCTCTTTCAACGCGATAGCGCACGAACAAGAAAAGCGATTGTGCTGGAACGCCCAGGAAGAAATATATCATTTGAGCTTGCTGTTGCGGGAAAAAATCAAGGAAAAAAAAGGCGTGAATTCTCCCCTGCTCGGATTATTTGAACCGGTATGCTACGCGTCTGGAATATGCGGCGAAGGCGCGAGATACTGCGGACGGGACATAAAATTGAGAGAAACGGGAGATTATTTTCCGGAAAGAAAAGTTTAATAATTCCCCTCCCTTTTTTAGTAAAGCGGGTCCGAGGGGATTTGGTTTCGCTGGAGTTTTCCGCCAAGAAACTCCGACGGTTAACCGCGACCGCGTAACTGACGCGTTGTCACGCCGGAGCCTCCACTAAACATAACCAATAAATTCATAAACAACAATTATGCGAAACAAAAAAATCATTATCGGCTTGGCGGGCGAACTTGCCGCGGGCAAGGGTACGGCCGCCGAGTATTTGGAAAAAAAATATAAAGCCGGCTCCCATCGCTTTTCCACGATGTTGAGGGATATTTTGGACCGGCTGTACTTGGAGCAAAACCGGGGAAATATGCAATTATTATCCACTGTTCTGCGAAAAAATTTCGGCGAAGACGTTTTGGCAAAGGTTATTTCCCAAGATGTCGCGAAAGATGACCGTGCGGTCGTCGTCATTGACGGCGTGCGCCGCCTGGCCGACATAAAATACTTGAAAGAAATGCCGGAATTCAAATTGGCGTACATTGAAACAAGTATGGAAAACCGGTTTGAGAGAATAAAAAAACGCGGAGAAAATACCGACGATAAGAACAAAACCTTTGAAGAGTTTAAGCAAGACCATAAAGGCGAGGCCGAGCTGCAAATCCGCGGGCTTAAAAACGACGCCGATTATATATTGGACAATAACGGGAGTCCGGAAGAATTATATGAACAAATTGACAAAATAATCGGGCAATGAGACAATAAACAACAAAAAGCGCGCAACAGGAATAATTGGGCAGGTTTTACGTAATCCCTCATATCATCTTATCTGTGTTTATATTTTATTGTCTAAACAAGGAGGAGTGCCAAGGGCGCTCCTTTGTCGTCTAAAAGGACGGTCCCCAAAGGAACTGTCGGCCGAAAAAGCCAAAATTTCACTCGGCAACGGCATTCGGCGACAGTCCTCTGAAAATATGCGAAATAACGCGGGAAAATTCATAGTATTATACGGAATAAATAACCTGGGCAAAACCACTCAGGCCAAAATGCTTGTCCGTAAACTGCGAACTCAAGGACTGAAAGCGGAATATGTCAAGTACCCCGTCTATGGCCTTGCCCCGTCGGGAGTGATTTTGAATAATTACTTAAGAGGCGGAAATTTTTTTAACCTCTCCCCGAGGGAGGCGCAAATTTTTTACGCGAACAATCGCACTCAATTTGAGAAAAAATTAATCAAAAAACTTGAAGCGGGCGTAAATATCATTGCCGAAGATTATACCGGCACCGGACTGGCGTGGGGAATCGGCGCCGGCGTTGACGAATTGTTCTTAAAATACATAAACTCCCATCTCCTGAAAGAAGACCTGGCGTTTTTATTTGACGGCGAACGCTTTGCTCAGGCGACTGAAACGGGACACAAACACGAAACCGACAATGAACTGTTAGAGACGGTAAGGCGAGCGCACCTGAAACTCGGAGAAGAAATGGGATGGAAAAAGATAAACGCCAACCTGTCCGTCGGCGAAATACATAAACAGCTATGGGATGAAATTATCAAAATCATCCAAATGCCCGACGCTCCCGACAAAAACAATGAATTGAAAATCGGAAATTGCGAATTGAAAATTGAATTAATCTCCCCCGCCGCCACGGTCCCGACCAGAGCGCACACGGGCGACGCCGGACTGGATCTCTACTCTTGCGATAATTACACTCTGCTTCCCGGGGATATAAGCGAAATCAGGACCGGAATTAAAATGCGCGTCCCGGACGGCTATGTCGGATTAATTTGGGATAAAAGCGGATTGGCCAAACAAGGCATTCACGCGATGGGGGGCGTGATTGATTCCGGCTACCGAGGGGAAATCGTTGTTTTGATAAAAAACCTGGGGCACGACATATTCAATATTTCAAAAAAACAAAAAATAGCCCAAATTTTAATTCAAAAAATTGAAACGCCGGAAATAATTAAAGGAAAAATAAACGATGACACCGAGAGGGGCGAAAAGGGCTTCGGCAGCAGCGGACTTTTTTAAAAATTTAAAACAGAATACAAGAAACAATAAGCTCTTTAATAAAATACTTCTTTAAAAATTTAATCGGAACGGAGGAGGAAAAACGGGGCGAAACAAAAAAAGAAGAAGATTATTGAGCCCTTTTTTCTTGCTTTTTTTATTATTTTAGGATAAGATAAAAATATAAAAATTTTTAAACTTTAAACTGTCATTTTTATTTTTGATATTTAATTTTTACATTAAACGATTGATAAAGACCGGAACACCTTAACTCCAAACCAAAACTCAATAAAAAATTACATGAAATACGACATCATCATCGGCCTGGAAATCCACGCCGAGCTGAAAACCAAATCAAAAATGTTCTGCTCTTGCGATAACGACGCGGAGGGGAAAGAGCCGAACACGGTTGTCTGCCCCGTCTGCTTGGGGCATCCGGGGACATTGCCGACAGCCAACAAGCAAGCCGTGGAATGGACGATTTTAACCGGCCTGGCCTTGAATTGCAAAGTCAATGAATTGAGCAAATTTGACAGAAAGCATTATTTTTATCCCGACCTGCCCAAAGGCTACCAAATTTCGCAATACGACCTGCCTCTTGTTTACGGCGGTTATCTTAAGGTCAACGGGGATAAAATAAATATAACAAGAATCCACCTTGAAGAAGACACGGGAAAGCTCACGCATCCCTCCTTCGCCAAGGCCGCGGAGGGCAAGCCCGCCGCGAAAAAATACTCTTTGGCGGACTACAACCGAGCCGGCACTCCGCTGATGGAGCTGGTGACCGAGCCGGTTATAAAAACAGCCAAGCAGGCGAAAGAATTCTGCCAAAAATACCAGCAAATTTTAAGATATTTGGAAATATCCGACGCTGATATGGAAAAAGGGCAAATGCGATGCGAGGCGAACATAAGCGTGCAGGAAAAAGGCAAATGGAAATACGAGAATGGAGAAATAAAACCGATTGGAGATTATAAATTGAACCCGAAAGTTGAGTTAAAAAACATCAACTCGTTTAAAGCCGTGGAAAAAGCGACGGAATATGAGATTAACAGGCAGCTTGAAGCCATTAAGGACGGGGAGAAATTGATTCAAGAAACGCGAGGATGGAATGAGGATAAACAAAAAACCGTAAGCCAGCGGGCGAAAGAAACTTCCGCCGACTATCGCTATTTTCCGGAGCCGGATCTACCCCCTCTCAATATTGACGCCAAATGGATTGAAAAAATTAAAGCTCGGCTGACCGAGCTGCCGGAAGAGAAAAGAGCAAGGTTTATGGAGCAGTACAAATTTGACGGCGAAACCGCCGAAATATTAACCGGCGACAAGGATTTGGCCAATTACGCTGAACAGGTAATTTCCGAACTGCGCGCGTGGATTGATTCCACCGGCGACAGCTGGGAGAGGCAAAAAAACAAGCTGGCCAAGGTTTCCGCCAACTGGCTAATTCATGAATTATTTAAACATCTGCGAGATGACAAACTATCCATAGGCGATTTAAAAATTACGGCTGAAAACTTCGCGGAATTAATCACGCTTGTATATCAAGAAAAAATAAATTCTTCGGCAGGGACAAAAATACTGGAAGAAATGTATAAAAACGGAGGCGACCCGACGCAAATAATGGCGGATATGGGGTTGGAGCAAATTGACGATGAAGCGGAATTGGAGAAAACAATAAAAGAAATTTTAGATGAAAATAAACCGCAAGTTGAAGAGTATAG
>JALUVW010000010.1 GCA_027020105.1 Candidatus Falkowiibacteriota bacterium | reverse complement strand
GCTTTTTTGGCCGCGTCCTCCAATCTCTCGCGATAACAAATAACGCAACGTTCTCCCCTCTCCGGCTCTTTCTCAAGGCCTTTAATCAACTCAAGCCACTCGTTATGCTTGTATTCCCCGATAATTAATTTTAGGTTTAATTTCTTGGCGATTTTTTTAGCTTCTTCCAATCTTCTATTATATTCGCTTTCCGGAAAAATGTTCGGATTGTAAAAATATAAAGCCACCCGAAATTTCTCTTTCAGCTCTCCGGCAATATACGCTCCACACCCCACACAACATATATGGAGAAGCAGTTTGGGCCTTCTTTTTATTTTAAAAATTCCGCCGCCCGTCCTCAACGAGAACGCGGATAAAAAAGCGCCCAATACGGCGCCAACAAAATCAAAAGCCAGATCACCGAAAGAAACATATCTTCCCGGAACAAAACCTTGATGGTATTCATCGGTTATTCCGTAAAATACGCTGAAAAACACGGAGAATAATATAACATTTTTCATTCGCCACGTCTTCTCCTGGCTAACGGCCGCCACGACGATCAAGTACGCCAACACGGCATACAAAAAAATATGCGCCGCCGCTTGCTCCGCGTTCGTTATGCCGCTGGGGAAAGAATCATATGGCTGGCTTGATAAAACAAATATAATTATCATCCAAAATACCGGCAATAATGTTTTTATAATTTTATTAAACATAAACCCAAAAATCATAAATTCAAAATCACAAACCCTAAATAAATTTAAGATTCCGACGCGTTATAACTCCTAAACCGTTAACCGATAATCACCTATTCTTGCTCACCGCCATGGCTATCGCCTTCACGACCTTTTTATCGGTCACCGGCGGTAAAATTTTATTTCTGCTCGGCTTAACGCTGTAAGCCACGGCTATGGCGGCCGCGATTTTCATTTTTGTCGTTATTTTTTTTATTCTGTTGTCCAGCAACCCCCGAAACAGTCCGGGAAATACCAAGGCGTTGTTAATTTGGTTCGGAAAATCCGATCTGCCGGTGCCGACAATGGACGCGCCCGCTTCTATGGCGATATCAGGCATAATTTCCGGAATAGGATTCGCCATGGCGAAAATAATCGGATTTTTATTCATTGACTTCACCATTTCCGCGTCAACCAGGTTGCCCTTGGAAACGCCGATAAACACATCGGCGCCGGCCATGGCTTCTCTTAATCCGCCTTTTATCTTTTTCTTATTGGTAATCTTGGCTATTTGGAGCTTAAACGGATTTACGCTCTTTCTTCCTTCGCATACTATGCCGCGGCTGTCAACCAAAACCATATCGCGAACCCCTTGGCTTATTAAGAGGCGGGCGATGGCGATTCCGGCCGCGCCGCATCCGTTCAACACTATTTTTAATTCGCGCATCACTCTGCCGGTCAGGCGGCAGGCGTTTATCAGCGCGGCCAGCGTAACTATGGCCGTGCCGTCCTGGTCGTCGTGAAAAACGGGAATGTCCAACTCCCTCTCAAGCCGCGGCAGAATTTCAAAACATCGGGGAGCGGAAATATCCTCCAAATTAATCCCGCCGAAACTCGGCTCTACCAATTTGCAGAATTCAATAATTTTTTCCGTATCGGTCGTGTTAACGCAAAGAGGGACCGCGTCAACTCCGGCAAACTCCTTAAATATCGCCGCTTTCCCCTCCATAACCGGCATACCCGCCTCCGGTCCGATGTCGCCCATGCCCAAAACAGCCGTGCCGTCGCAAACTATCGCCACCTGATTCGCCCGATTGGTCAGCTCCCAAGATTTTTCCTTATCACGGCTGATAACCATGGAAACCGCGCCCACGCCGGGAGTGTAAGCGGTTGATAAATCGTTTTTGGTTTTAAGCGGAACCTTGGACTTGATTTCAATTTTTCCCTTGAATTTTTTATGCAGCGCTATTGCTTTTTTACTATAATCCATAAACATAAATACAAACACGAAGTCCGACTTAACCTCCCCAAGGTCGGTCTTCGGGGTTTGTTCTAATAATGAAAGCGATTTTTTCCCCGTAGGGGCGAACGGCCGTTCGCCCTTGGCGGCCGAAACAAGCATCTGTTTCTATCCGCGGAACAGCTTGTTTCCTTTGTTGTTTGGCGCGAGCTTTTGTTCGCCAATCAGGGCGAACGGCCGTTCGCCCCTACTAACCGTCATTGACGGTTTTATTTTTAACTTATTATGTCCTCAGCTTCGCCAACAGTAAACTAATTCGGATAAAAACTTGGACCGAATCTAAAATTTCCGCCGTAACGATATTCGCCGGCAACGGCCCCTATTTAAAATACCTTCTTTTTTTTAACTCATCCGGCATATATTCTTGTTTTTCCTTATAATCATAATCGGGACTATATTTATAATCCTTTCCATAACCCAAATCTTTCATTAGTTTCGTCGGCGCGTTCCTGATGCGCGCCGGCACGGGCAGGTTTCCATAATCTTTTACGTCTTGCGCCGCTTTTCCGTAAGCCATATATAAATCATTGGACTTCTCGCATTTTGATAAGTATGTCACGGCTTGCGCCAAAATCACATTACATTCCGGCGCGCCGATGAATTGGCAGGCGCGGAAAGCGGCAACCGCTTGCTCCAAAGCGCGCGAATTTGCCAGCCCCACGTCCTCGGAAGCGAATCTTACGAGGCGGCGGGCGACATACAAGGGGTCTTCTCCCGCCTCCAGCATACGCGCCAACCAATACAGGGCGGCGTCGGCGTCGGAGCCTCGCATAGACTTGTGCAAGGCGGAAATAATATTATAATGCTCGTCCCCGTTCTTGTCATACAATAAATGCGATTTCTGAAAAGTATCCTTAATAATTTCAGACGTAATATCGCTCCCCCCTTTGACAAAGGGGGGTTGGGTGGATTTCACCGCGTATTCCAGCGCGTTCAAAGCCACCCGCGCGTCCCCGTTGCTCATTCCCGCCAAAACGTCAATGGCGTCTTTATTTATTTTGATTTTTAATCCCCCCAATCCTCTTTTTTTATCTTTCAGCGCCCTGTTGATTATATCCGTGATTTGAGCTTTATTCAATTTCTTCAAAACAAAAATACGACATCTGGAAAGCAGCGCGCCGCGCACTTCAAAGCTCGGATTCTCGGTCGTAGCGCCTATTAAAATAATCGCGCCGTTCTCAATATGCGGCAGCAAAGCGTCCTGCTGGGCCTTGTTCCAGCGGTGGATTTCGTCAATAAAAAGAATCGTCTTAAAGGGAGCGTTCGGGACGCTCGCGGAGCGTCCCGAACGCTCCCTTTCCGCTTTTTTTATTACGCTTCTTAAATCGGCCACTCCGCTCGTTACGGCGGAAAACCGGATAAAATCCGCTTTTGTTTGCTTGGCGATTATGCGCGCCAAGGTGGTTTTCCCGCTTCCCGGCGGGCCCCAAAAAATCATTGACGGCAAATTATCGCCCTCAATCGCCCGCCTAAGCGGTTTTCCCTTACCAACAATTTCATCTTGTCCCAAAAAATCATCAAGCGTTTCCGGCCGCATCCTCTCCGCCAAAGGAGCTCCCGCGAATACTAAGTCTCCAATCGAAAACTTGGTCTCTTTGTTTTTTAAATCATCAACCATAA
The DNA here is from genome assembly GCA_027020105.1 of Candidatus Falkowiibacteriota bacterium. Lineage (GTDB taxonomy): Bacteria > Patescibacteriota > Patescibacteriia > Patescibacteriales > SZUA-104 > SZUA-104. The sequence goes on along the minus strand of JALUVW010000010.1, from coordinate 726 downwards.
GCATATATTATCAAAAAATCGCGTAAAACACAATAAAAAAAACGGCTCTTTTAAGCCATCTATTTATAATTGAAAATTTTAAATTGATAATTGATTGCCCTATTCCCCAAACCTCCGCTTCCTATTCGCGTATTCCTCCAGAATCATATCAACATCAGCCGCTTCAAAATCGGGCCAGTATTTGTTTAAAAATATCAGCTCGCTGTAAGCCGACTGCCAAAGCTGAAAGCCGGAAAGCCGTTTTTCTCCCGAGGTGCGGACAATCACGTCCGGATCCGGCAAATTCCCGTTATACAAATATTTTCTAATCATCCCCTCGTGCGCCTGCTCGGGTTCAATTTTATTTTTTATCATTTTCTTGACAGCGTCAACTATTTCCGCCCTCCCCCCGTAGTTTAAGCATAGGTTCAAAGTCCCGTTCGTTCCTTTTTTTGTTTTGCTCATCACCTCGGCGCAAGCGTCCGGCAAATCACCCGGCAATTCGTCAATACGGCCGCTTACCAGTACGCGGAAATTTTTTTCAAGCGCTCTTTCGGCTTCGTCGTCCATCGCTTTTCTTATCAGTTTCATTAAGTAATTAATCTCGTCTTTCGCCCTGCTCCAATTTTCGGTGGAAAAAATATAAACCGAAACAACCTCCACGCCGCGCGAAAAAAACCAATCAACCGATTGTTTTAATCTTTCGTATCCCCTTTCGTGGCCTTCAAGGCTGGACAAATTCCTTTC
>JALUVW010000009.1 GCA_027020105.1 Candidatus Falkowiibacteriota bacterium | reverse complement strand
CTTATTTTTTATTTCCAGCCCTGACTTTGGAATAATTCCAAATCCGCGCCATAATCCGTCTTTAATATCAAATACATCAAAAATCGCTTTTTCGGCTTCGGGATTTCCTCTCTCTTTCACCGCGCGCAAATATTCATTCTCCACGTCCTTTCTCCCTTCTTTTATCTGTTTCAGCAACATATAAATCGCCGTCAACACATCTTCCGCCGTAAAACCGGCGATTACCTGCGAAACTCGCATATTCTGATACGGCTTAACGCCGATAATGGCGGACACGTGCCCGGGGCTTAAAAAACCGTCAATTTTCAATTTCCCTATTTCAAGCAGCGCGGCCATTGCCGGCAAAAACAATTTATGGGTTGAATATACCGTCAGCCCATTTTTAACGGCGTAAGCCGTCATCGGAGTCGTTGTTTCAAAGCCAAGCCCGAAAAACACCAAATCCGGATAATCCTTTTGGAGCGCGAGCGCGTCTTCGGTGGAATACACGTCAAACACTTTGGCGCCCTTGCTTCTCGCCTCGTCCAAGCTTCCGAAAAATCCCGGAACTCGCAGCATATCTCCGTATGTCGCCACCGGAATTCCGGCTAACGCCAAACTTACGATCGCGTCAATATCCTCCTGCGCCGTCACGCAAACAGGGCACCCGGGGCCCGTTGTCAAATGAACATTTTTCGGCATCAGCCGCCTCAACCCGTACCGCGCCACCGCCTGCGTGTGCGTCCCGCAAACTTCCATTATATTAACTTCCCTGCCAATGTCCGCCCCTAATGCTTTAATTTTTTTTATAACCTTCTTTATGTCGTTCATATTTTTTTAATGTAAAAATCAAAAATCAAAATGTAAAATGACAATTTAAAAATTAAAAATTTTACATTTTACATTGTCATTTTGATTTTTGATTTTTACATTTTAAATTATGCCTATATTCGCATTACTGTAATCTAATTATTACTAAATCCCTCAATCGCATCCATCGCCTCTTCATCCGATATTTTCTGTATCGCGAAACCGGCGTGCACTATGACGTAATCGCCTTTTTTCACTTTTACAAAGGAAATATTCGCCTCTTTTTTTACGCCGCTAAAATCAACCACGGCTTTTTCTCCTTTGATTGATTCAATTTTACCGGGATACGCTAAACACATACGCGCTTCGCTAAAATCAAAAATCAAAATGCAAAATGACAATGGAAAAATAAAAAATAATTTTGCGTTTTTAATTGTCATCCCGTGTCGCGGCACGGGACAAGCCTTGATTTTTAATATTTAATTTTTACATTTATGTTATAATATAATCATGGCGATAAATAATAAAACAATCTACGTCTTCGGCAATCCCCTGCTGGATTTTGATAATCTGCCGATCAGGTTGGCGCCCGAACTGCGAAAAAAATTTCCGGATATTGACTTTATCATACAAGACCCGAACGAAAATATCAAACTCTCCGCAAGCGGAGAGCTTATTATAATTGATACGGTTATGGATATAGATGAAGTGATTATTATCAATAGTATAGAGCAGCTTGAAACCGGCAAAATTTATTCAATGCACGATTTTGACCTTGCCTTTAATCTCAAACTGCTGAAAAAAATCGGCAAACTGAAAAAAATAACGATTTTCGGCGTGCCGCCGAAATTAAACAAGCGCGTCGCCTTGGAGCAATTATCAAAACTGATTAAACGAAACTGTCGCCGATTACTTCGCTTCCAAAATTTTTGACGCTTCCTCTTTGCCGGTAACGCAAACATTCAAATCTTTCAATATCCCGTCCTCAAGACTGTATATCCAGCCATGGACCGCCAATTCCCGCCCCGACCTCCATGCCTTCTGAACAATCGTCGTATGGCACACATTATATACCTGTTCAATCACATTGAGCTCGCACAGCAAGGTGAATTTTTCCTTTTCGCTTTTAAGCGCGTCAATTTGGGCTTGGTGATACCGGTAAACATCTTTGATATTTTGAAGCCAATTATCTATCAAGCCGTGCTCGCGGTTATCCATCGCGGTTTTAATGCCGCCGCATCCGTAATGGCCGCAAACAATAATATGTTTTATTTTTAACACCTCTACGGCATACTGAATCACCGACAGGCAATTCAAGTCCGTGTGAATTACCACATTGGCGATATTTCTGTGGACAAACAATTTACCGGGCATCATGCCGATAATTTTATCCGCCGGCACGCGGCTGTCGGAGCAGCCAATCCACAAATATTCCGGCTTTTGCTCTTTGGAAAGCTTCGCGAAAAAATTCGGATCAGACTCTTTTATCTTTCTCGCCCATTCTTTGTTTTTTTCAAAAATATGTTTCAGTATTCGCATAATTACTTCCAGTTAATCTTCAAAAAATGCGAAGCGCAAGACATGCAAGGATCGTAGGCGCGGATTATTTTTTCCGCCTGTTTTTTGATTATTTTTTCCCATTGGTTTTCCGGATTGGCGGACGCGCAAACGCCGCTCACCAATTCCCGCAAATCTTCGCGCATATTTAGCAAATTTTGCGCCGTGGGAGTGGCTATGCTGGCCCTCTTTATCTTTCCGTCTTTGATTTCCATGGAGTAATAAAGGGTTCCGCGCGGCGCCTCAATCACTCCCACTCCTTTGCCGCTTTGTTTTTGCGGCTTGGCAATTTCTTCTTTCTTGAAATCGGTATTTTCCAAGAGTTCAATGGAGTGGTCGATTGAATGCGTTATTTCTATCGCTTGCGCCAAATTGTTTAAATAAATATTGTCGGACGGAAACAAGTTAAGATATTTTTTCATACTTTTCCTTGTCTTCTCGTGAAGCTTGTCTTTATTCAAGTTGAGCCGCGGCAACGCCCCGACCATATATTCGCTTCCTTCAAATTCAAAACCCTTGGCTTGAGAATAAGGCATAACCACTTTTTCCAGCCGTTTGCCGTAATCCTTTTCCGTAACGCGAGTTCCGTTTGAGTCGCGAATCTCGCCCTCCAAAAACGAAAAATCATTCGTAACCAACGCCACGAAATTGGTTTCCCTTTTTAGCTCCCACTCGCATCGGTAAAAAATTTCCGCCAAATTGCGCGCGTATCTTCTAATGCTTTTCAGCTCCTTAATCATCGGCTTTATTTTTTTGCCGTCAACGATATTGGTAAATCCGCCGACGACTTCAAAGGGAGCGTGAACCGCTCGTCCGCCGATTAAGTTTGACAAATTGTTTCCGGCCTCTTTAATATGCAACGCCTCGTGTATCAGCTCCTTTTTTTCGTCCGCCAGGTCCAGAATGGAATCAATGCCGAAAATATCGGGCAAAGCGAAAAAATAAAGATGCAGGGCGTGATCGCGAATCATTAAGCTGTACATCATCAACTTGCGCATTATTATTGTTTGTTTGCTCGGTTGTACGCCCAACGCCTTTTCCACCGCTTCAATCGCGCAAGTTAAGTGCGCCACCGAACAAGTTCCGCAAATACGAGACAACATCTGCGGCGCCGCCAAAGCCGGCCTTCCCTCAATCGCCTTCATATAAAATCTCCTGTTTTCGTCCACGCGCAGATTAACATCTTTGACGGAGCCGTTCCTAATCTTAATGTCAAGATCGGCATGCCCTTCAATTTTTGATAATTTATTGATACTTATGTTTAAGTCGCATTTATGCATAAAGTTATAGCTTGTAGCTTATTAGCTTGTAGCTTGTAGGAATTATGGGGTTTTTAAATTTTTAATCATTGTATTTAATATTCTCATAACTTCGTTTAAAAGTCCTTCCGACTTAATGAACATATTGCTCTTGCCATATTCTAATCTTTTTGATATCTCAATTTGTGTTTCCAATTCGGCGCCCGAACCATAACTTATAAATAAAAATTTTAAAAAATCTTTTCTACTGCCCCTTCTTCTTCCTTCGGCAATATTTGATGGTATGGAAATAGCGCATCGCCTCATTTGAGAAATTAATCCATACAATTCTTCTTTTGGAAATTGATTCGTTATTTTATATACTTCTACCGCCAGCTCCATTGATTTTTGCCAAACTATCAAATCTTTATATGAATTTACATTTTTATTATCCATAAAATCTGTAACCTACAACCTACAAGCTACAAGCTACAACCTACAACCTACAAGCTACAAGCTACAAGCTACAAGCTAATTTAAATACCTCTCAAACACCTCAATAAACTTTTTGTCATCCATCGGGCAGCCGGGCACTTCCTCGTCCAGCTTTACCACCTCCTTAATCCCCATGCATTTCGGCAAAAATTTAAATTTCTTTAAATGGCCGCTTATTTCTTTCAACTGCTTTTTCGTAAGATTATTCCTGTGGCAGGAAGGCATACCGGTTATGGAGCAGTTGCCCATACCGATTAAAATCTTGCTGTTTTTTCTGATGTTTTT
>JALUVW010000008.1 GCA_027020105.1 Candidatus Falkowiibacteriota bacterium | reverse complement strand
TTTATGTATTTCTTAGATTTATTGGGCACATTGGCATTCGCGATTTCGGGGGCGTTTAAGGCCAAGAGCCGGACGCTTAATATTTTTGGCGTGGTTTTCTTGGGAATTATTACCGCCGTGGGCGGCGGAACGATAAGGGATTTAATAATCGGGAGAACTCCGCTCTTTTATTTAAAAGACCAAAATTATATTTTAATCGCCGTAATCGGAGGCATGCTCGCCTATGTCGGGCCGACTTTTTTTAAAAAAAGATTTTCGTTTTTTCGCCTCTTGGATTCAATCGGGTTGGCGGCTTTTGCCATTATCGGCGCTTCAATATCTTTTAATTATTTGAACGGCGAATCGGGCCTGATGCTTTTTCTCGCTTCCGTTTTTCTGGGAACATTAACGGGCGTCGGGGGCGGAATTTTAAGGGACGCGATTCTGGGCGATACGCCTTTCGCGTTAAAGCACGGGTCCAATTATATAATGTCCGCCTTTGTCGGCGCTCTGCTATTCTATGTTTTAATGTTTCATAATATCGCGTTGGCGATTATTGTTTCAATGTGCGTGACATTGATTATGAGAGAAATTGTTTCCGAATTCGGTATCTACAAGATGCTTGTTAAAAACAATAAAAATGAAAAAAGAAGAAAAGCGGACGGACAAGACAAGTAAAAGGCTTATGAGGATAATAAAGACAAATTTAAAAAAAATATCAACGGCCGAAATAAATTCGGTTGTTGACTATTTAAGGCGCGGCAAGGTTGTCGTTTATCCCACGGACACTATTTACGGGATAGGCTGCGTCGCGACTAACAAGAAAGCGATAAACAGAGTTTATAAAATAAAAAAGAGAAACAGGGAATCTCCGTTGCTTGTCTTGGTGAGCAGCTTGGCGATGGCGAAGAGGTATTGTTATATAAGTAAGAAGCAGGAAGAGTATTTGCGTAAAGTGTGGGCGCGCGGGATGAAATTGAAGTCCGACTTCGGGTACCCGAAGTCGGACTTCGGGAGGCGGCCCGTTTCCGTGATTTTGAGGAGCAGGGGGGTGTTGCCGAAGGAATTGACCGGAGGCGGGGATAATTTGGCCGTGAGGTTGCCAAACAGCCGATTATTGGTTAAAATAATAAGACAGGTTAACGCTCCGATAGTTTCCACCAGCTTAAATATCAGTGGAAGAAAAAATTTGGCTAATGTTAGCAAGATTGAGCAATATTTTAAATCACCAAAACAGCCATTCGTCAAGAAGAGAGATAACGAAAAATTGCCCGATTTGGTTGTTGACGCGGGAGAAATAAAGGGAAAACCGTCAAAATTGATTGATTTAACGGATATTAATAATATATTAGTAATCAGAAATTAGTAATTTGTGATTAGGAAAAACGCCGATTAAAGCGTCGGCGCGAATTGATTTCCGATTTCAAATTACGAATTTCAACAAAATCTATGGGGTTCATTGATTCGCTGAAAAAATTGTTAAGCGGAAGAAAAAAAGAGGAGGAACATGGCCAAGGACAAGTTCAGGGGAGTGAAGCAAGCGCGTCCGAACAAGCCGGATGCGGACATTGCGATTCCTCGGAAAGCGACGAAGACACAAAAAGAGAATCGGGCGCGTCCGAAGAGCATCCTCAATAATATAATACGACACGCAAATTAAGGCGCGAAACGTGAAAATAAAAAGTTTTGAGCTTTAAGTTTTTGTTTTGCATTTTTTGTTATGCTTATAGACACGCACGCTCATGTCAATTTTAACGCGTTTAAAGAAGATAAAAAGGAAGTGGTGCGGAGATCGCTTGACGAGGACACTTGGATGATTATTGTCGGTTCTGATTATAAAACTTCCAAAAAGGCGCTGGATATCGCCAACAGGTACGAGAAAGGGGTTTATGCCGCGGTTGGTTTACACCCGATTCATGCGCGCGAGAGCGAGGCCAATGGCGATGATCGCGGCGTTAGTCGAAATAGCGAGGAGTTTTATTATGATAATTATGAAAAATTGGCGAAATTTGAGAAAGTTGTCGCCATCGGGGAGATTGGACTGGATTATTACCACATTGATCAAGCCCATAACGCGCCGGCCGTTAAGAAGAAGCAGAAAGATATTTTTATGGAGCAGTTAAGATTGGCCCGCTCTTTGAACTTGCCGGCGATTATTCATTGTCGCCAAGCGCATGACGATATGTTGGCGCTTTTGGGGAATTTTAAAAGAGAAAACAGGGAGTTGTTTCCCGGAGACGCTCCTTGGGGCGTTATGCACTGTTTTTCCGGAGATGAAGACCTGGCTTGGAAATATTTTTCTTTGGGATTGATTGTTTCTTTTACCGGTTTAATCACTTTTTCAAAACAATGGGACGACTTGATTCGCAAATTGCCGCCAGACAAGTTTTTGATTGAAACCGATTGCCCTTTTATGACGCCGGAACCGTTTCGCGGCAGGCGAAACGAGCCGGTTTTGGTTAAGTATGTGGCCGAGAGAATCGCGGAGATAAAAAATTTGAGCGCGGAGAGAGTGGGGGAGATTACGACGAGGAACGCGAGAGAGTTGTTTGGGATTTAGTTGCTAAATCATAAATTCAAAATCACAAACTCCGAATGAATCGCAAATTCAAGTTTTCAGAATTAAAAACAGTTTTGGATTTTGGATTTTAAAAAAATTATGAAATATTTTTCAAAAAAATCAACAATAATCGTTTTGGCGATTTTTATAATCGGCGCCGGTTTCGGATTCGCTTTAAACGGCAAAATAGCGCCGCGAGCGACGGCCGACGACTTGCGGCTTGATGAGCAAGAAGCGACGATCAGGGCGATAAAAAAAGTCATACCGGCGGTAGTAAGCATTGTTGTTTACGATTACCAGAAAATATTAACGATAGACGCGAAAACCGGAAAAACAATCGTTAAAAAAGAGAAAAAAGAAATAGGATCCGGCACCGGATTTTTGATTTCATCGGACGGCTTCATATTGACCAACAAGCACGTGGTCAATGACGCCAAGGAAGATACCGGGGAGTATCGCGTTATTTTAAATTCGGGAAAAAAATATTACGCCCAACTCATCGGCAAGGACCCGATTGACGACTTGGCTGTTTTGAAAATTTTTGACAAAAACTTGCCTTTCGTGGACTTGGGGGACAGCGACTCCATAGAGCAAGGAACCACCGTTATCGCCATAGGAAATTCCTTGGGCAAATATCAAAATAGCGTAACAAAAGGAATAATAAGCGGATTGGGAAGGAATTTAACCGTAAGCGACGGCAAAGGCAATTCCGTTTACTTGGAGGGCATAATACAAACCGACGCGGAAATCAACCATGGCAATTCGGGCGGTCCGCTGATTGACCTGTTCGGGAAAGTGATTGGCGTGAATACGGCCATGGACCAGGGCGGGACCGCGATCGGCTTTGCTTTGCCCATCAATAACGTCAAGCCGGTTATCAGGAGCGTAAAAAACGTGGGCCGTATTGTCAGGCCAATGTTGGGAGTGCGTTATGTTATGCTGACGCCGAAAACGGCTTCAGAAAAAAACATAAAGCGGGATTCGGGCGCTTTGATTATCGGAGGAGACAACGGCGAGCCCGCCATTATGTCCGATTCACCGGCGATGAGGGCGGGACTGCGCGCCGGCGATATTATTTTTGAGATTAACGCCATTAAGATAGAAGGAAAAAACACTTTACGTTCCGTGGTGGGCAGGTATAAGCCGGGAGACAGAATCGGCTTGAAAATTCAAAGGGAAGACAAGGTGATTATCAGGGTGGTCAAGCTGGATGAGTTTAAGTGATTTAAACGCGAATAGCGACAAACGGACGGCCGCGAGTTTCGCCCGATTTCCGGCATAAGACTTCATTGCCCGCCGCCGATACGGTATCCGTCGCTTAACTTTTCCACAACATCGCCCTTGCGCGGTTTTTAAAAATATTTATAATAATAATTGTGGAAAAAAATCACGGATTGCGATTATCTGATTGTCGCGCGTTGCGCGCCCATGTTCTATGATTGAGGTAAAAAATCTTACAAAAAAATTCGGTGCGAACACTGTTTTGGACAATATTAATTTCTCCGTTAAGCGCGGGGAGATTTTGGGGTTTTTGGGCCCGAACGGGGCGGGAAAAACCACCACCATGAAAATCATCACTTCTTTTTGGCCGCCAAGCGGCGGAGACGTGGAGATTGACGGAATTAAAGTTTCAAAAGACTCTATTGCAACCAGAAGAAAAATAGGATATTTGCCCGAAACCGTTCCGCTTTATGACGATATGAAGGTTTATGAATATTTAAAATTCGTGGCGGAACTTCGCGGCATTTCCAAAGATAAAGTTAAAAAAAGAATTAAAGAAGCCAGCGAGGCGTGCGGGTTGTCCGAAATGATGCGCAGGCCGATTGAAGAATTGTCCAAGGGTTATCGCCAGCGCGTGGGATTGGCTCAAGCGATAATGCATAATCCGGATGTTTTGATTTTGGATGAGCCCACCACGGGGCTTGA
>JALUVW010000007.1 GCA_027020105.1 Candidatus Falkowiibacteriota bacterium | reverse complement strand
TAAAGAGATTTTAGAATTGATTAAATAAAACTATATGCGAATAAAACACATATCACTTACAAAATCAAAGACGGTCGGGATCATTACCCCTGATAATCGCAGTCGGTTCAAAAAGATAACTATTAGAGCGAGCGCCGACTTGGACGAAGAGGATAAACCGGAAGAATCTTACAAAGAATTATCAAAATTTATAGAATCAAGATTTGAATATGAAAAAAATGTTAAATAAAACTATAATTTATATTAATAAATGCAACTGCGCTAACGAAGACAACAGTCAACGTATTCATGCTATTTGCGGCGACCTCGTTTTGTGTTCCACTAAAGATAAAAATGATTACGCGGTTAGAGGAGTTCTCAGGGGTATTGCCCTGGAAAGATACTATGACCACAAGGATTACGATGAACTCTTAAAGAACGAATCTAAATACTATAAAGGAATACCATCAACTTTTTTAAAAAATTTAGAAGATAATTTAATAATAATTGATAAAACTATATGAAAATCTACAAAATATCACAAAAAGAAACAGATTATTATGACACTTACGATTCCGCCATTGTCGTGGCCAATAACGAAGAAGAGGCAAAACGAATACATCCCGGATCAGAGGACTATGAATTTGAAATTTATTATAACGAAGAAAAAAAAGAGTTTTGGAACAGAGTCGGTAATGGAAACACTTACAAATTTGAAGACGATTCGTTCGGCACATGGGTTAATAATTTAGCTTATATCAATGTTGAATATATCGGCGAAGCCGATAAAAAATATAAAAAACCGCAAGTTATAGTCGCAAGCTTCAACGCCGGTTAATTTAATAATAATTAATAAAACAAATGAATAAAAATATCATAAAAGAAATAAGAAAAGTTGTTTCAAATACTGAATTTTTAGCGAAGATTAGTTGTACCGATTGTCTTCAATTGGTTGTTGATAAGCTCCCAATAAAATTGGATTATTTTGAAAAAAAGATAGGATGTAAGATTGAAAGAATCCCTAAAATACAAAATAATTGCGCACGATGCAATAAATTAATTAATTAATTAATTATAAAACAAATGAAAATTCTAAACGCAATCATTCAAAATTACAAAGCAATCCACCGCGTTGAGATATTTCCGTCAGGAAATGTGACGGTAATATCCGGCAATAACGCCAGCGGTAAAACATCGGCCATAGAGGCGATTATCACCACTCTCGCGGGCAAAGACAAGGACACAAAAGTTCCGGTCCGCCGAGGCGAAAACGGAGCGATTGTTGAAATTGACTTGGGGGATTATAAAGTTGTAAGAAGAATAAGCGCCGACGGCAAAGACGAGCTTAATGTATTGGATAAGCAGGGCTTTGTCGCCAAAAAACCGAGAACAAGACTGAATGAATTGATTGACGACCGCAAATTCAATGTAATGACATTTGTCAGCGGGTCTCCGAAAGAGCAAAGAGCGTTGCTGCTTGATCTTGCCGGACTGTCATTTGGCGAAATAGACGCTCGCAAATCGGAAATTTATAATGAAAGAACAATTATAGGGCGGGAAAGAGATAGTTTAAAAGGGCAATTGGACGGATTGCCGGTCGCTCCCGACGCTCCAAAAGAATTGATTGACACGCGGGAAATCATTAATGAAATACAAAAAAACAACGAACACAACAACCAAATAAAATCCGCTCAATTGAATTTACGGACATATAAAGACAAACAGGTCGCGCTGGAAATGGAAGTTAAGCAACTGGAAGAACAATTAAAAATGAAAAAGTCGCAACTCGCTCAGCTCAATGAAACGGTAGCACAAATGGAAGCAACCCAAAAGGATGTTAAATTAAAGGACAACACCGAACTGGAAAACAAATTAAAAAACGCTGAAGAGCTTAATGATAAATTCAGGCAGAACCAAAAGAGGGCGGAGGTTGAGAAGGCGTATAACGCCAAAGTTGAAGAATACAACAATAAAACAAAGGAATATGAAGAGGCGGAGCAAGAGAAAATCAAAATGCTAAAAGAGGCTAAATTCCCGATTGAAGGATTATCGGTTACCGATGACGGAGTGCTTTATAACGGATTGCCGATTGAACAGGAAAGCCATTCAAATCGCATTAAAATAGCCCTCTCAATCGCTATGGCTATGCCGTCTGAATTGAGGACTATTATATTGGATGATGCGGAAATTATTGATGATGAGAATATGAAAGTGATTGACCAATGGGCTCAAGAAAACGAATATCAAATAATCATAGCCCGCCGTTCCGAGCCGGCTGATAATGTAATCACTATTAAGGAGGGCAGTGTTGTATGAAAAAAAGCAATGAAATATTTTACAGTAAAGGGAAAAATGATGAGTGTTATACCCCAAAATATGCGGTAGAGCCGATTGTTAAATATATTCAAAAAGATAAAATTATATGGTGCCCGTTTGATACCGAAGAAAGTGAATTTGTAAAAGTATTTAAAGAAAACAATATTAAGATTGTGTATTCGCATATAAAAAACGGACAAGATTTTTTTGAATATGAGCCGGAACAATGGGATATAATAATAAGCAACCCACCGTTCACTGATAAGAAATTATTTTTTGAAAGAGCATTAAGCTTTAATAAGCCATTTGCTTTAATTATGAGTATCACATGGTTAAATGATTCCGCCCCAAAAAGGTTGTTTGCTGATAAAGATTTACAACTGCTTATGTTTGATAAAAGAATAAAATTTATGAATGAAAATTTTGAAACGATTGGTAATCCGACTTTTTCAAGCGCTTATTATTGTTATAATTTTTTACCAAAACAAATAATAATGGAAACTTTATAATATATTTATGCAATTAACTCACGACAATTATCACACATTAGATAACCGCTATCTCACTAACTCCCGCATTAGAGATTGGATAAAAGACAAAAGATTTTTTTATGAGCGCCATATCTCGGGCGAACGCCCGGGGATAGTTATGACTGACGCTCTCCGTGTCGGCAAAGCGGTTGATACATACCTGTTTGAAGGGGAAAAAGCGTTCCGAGACAAGTTTATAGCTGTCACGCGCAGGAATATAAAGAACCCGCCAATCAACCACACAGAACTGACAGAGAAGCAATATGATGATATTGAAAGGATGATGGAGGTATTAAACCGCCAACCCGCTGTTAAAGACTTGTCTGACTATGAAACACAAAAGATTATCACGACAGATATGCCGATAGGCGATCACTTCTGCGGATTGGCCGGCATTCCCGACTGGATTAAAATTGACGGCGACACTTGCCATCTTGTGGACTTAAAGACCGTATGGGATTCTGATGACCGTAAATATCACTATAAATGCGTAGATTTCGGCTATTACAGGCAATTCGCCGTGATGACTATCATTATTCGCAAAAACCACCCAGAGGTTAAGAATTTCACGTATAGGCACTTAGGAGTAGAAAAGGATAAAGACGGCATATTCTCTCCGTTCGCGTTCTATTTGGCGAATGAACAAGTTGAATTGCAGGTTGAATTTATATTAGATAATATAATCCCGACATTGTCAAAAGAAAAAGACTTTAACCCAAAAGAAATAACTTGGGAGGAAGCTATTACTATTGGGGATATTAATGATGAGTTTTAGTTTATGAAATATCTATCATTATTCTCTGGCATCGGTGCCGGGGAACAAGCAATAAAAGAGTTGGGCTTGGATTGGGAATGCGTTGGATATTCGGAAATAGACCCATACGCCATACAAATATACGAAAAGCACTTTCCTAATCATAAAAACTTTGGCGATATAACGAAAATTGACATTAACAAATTACCAGATTTTGATTTAATGTTTGGTGGTTCACCGTGCCAAGACCTTTCAATAGCCAAGAAAAACAGAGAGGGATTGAAAGGAAGAAGGAGTAATTTGTTTTATAAATTCGTTGAGATATTGGAGATTAAAAAACCGAAATACTTTTTGCTGGAGAATGTTGCTTCAATGCCGAAAAAAGATAAACAGATAATAACCGATATTTTGGGAGTAGAGCCGATTATGATAGATGCCTCTCTCGTTTCAGCACAACAAAGAAAAAGATTGTTTTGGTGCAACTGGAAAGTGGAACAGCCCAAAGACAAGAGAATTTATCTGAAAGATATATTGGAGGACGGTGAACCGTTTAAAGATAAAGCATATTGTTTGACAGTTAACGGGAAAGACTTTATAAATGATTTTGTAAAAAGAAAGCAGGGGAATTATGTTTTAAAATCATACTGTTTGCCCGCGACATATCATAAGGAAAATGTTAAAAGCTTGATTAAAAGAAAGAAGAAAGGATTGGTTGTTGGGACTATTAAGGTTGCGGAGATAGGAAAAGGCGGACAAGGCGATAGAATTTATAGCATAGAAGGCAAGAGCGTTTGTTTGTCGGCGAATGGAGGTGGTAGAGGAGCGAAGACGGGATTGTATTTAATAAATTGGTATAATAGAAAAATAAAAATAAATGGAAAAGCGAAAACATTAGGAACAATCCCACAATGTAAAACAGCTGTCGCTGGTCAATCAATTACAGACCTTAAAAACTATGTAAGAAAGCTAACTCCCGTAGAATGCGAAAGATTGCAATGTTTCCCTGACGGATTTACCGAAGGACTTTCAAACACTCGTCGCTATAAAGCATTAGGCAATTCATTTAATGTAGAAGTTATAAAGCATATACTAAAGTCATTATGAACATTAAATTATACGCACACCAGGAACAGCTCCTTAAATTAAATCCGAAAAAATGGCTCTTGGCGCACGAGACTGGGACAGGTAAAAGCATTACAGCGATATTTCTCGCGAAAAAAAACACCGATAATGCCCTTGTGATATGCCCCAAGTCCATAAAGGAACAGTGGTTAAACTATATTGATAAATATTGCAACTCAAAATGGTTAGTGTTGACGAAAGAAGAATTCAAAAAGAAAGTTAAAAGCATAGGAAAGTATGATTGCGTTATATGGGATGAAGCGCATTACGCCTCGGGAATGAAGTCAAGTATTCATAAAACAACGATGTGGTATGTAAGAACATATAAACCGCAATGTGTTTATCTCCTAACGGCAACGCCGTTTCTTTCAACGCCATGGAACATATACGCGCTGGCTTCAATACTTGGAAGAAATTGGAATTATATGCGTTACAAGCAGAAATTTTTTTATGAAGTGAAATTCGGCGCGAGAACCGTTCCGGTAATTAAAAAAGGAATTGAACAGGATATAGCGGAACTTGTTGACAAATTGGGTAATACGATTAAATTGGAAGATTGCGTTGATATGCCGGAGCAAATATTCAAAACTGAATATTTTGAATTAACGGCGGAACAGAGACGGGCGATCGCCGAAATAGACGATGTAATGCCGATAGTTAAATGGACGAAGATACACCAGATATGCGGCGGAACTTTAAAAGGTGACGGTTATATTGAAGATAAATTTTTTAAATCAAATAAATTGAACAGACTGCTGGAATTGTGCCAAGAGCATAAAAAAATTGTAGTAGTTTGCAGATATAATAATGAAATTAAAAATATTAAGAGCCAAATTCAAATACGGAAAAATCCCCCACCTGTTTTTGAAATTACCGGATCAACAAAAAATAAACAAGAGGTAATTGAACAAGCGGATAAATCAGATAAAGCTATCGTCATTGCCAACGCCGCTTGTTCAGAGGGGTATGAGCTCCCGTCGTTCCCGATAATGATATTTTACAGCTACGATTTTAGTTTGAAGAATTATATTCAAATGAAGGGCCGGATTCAAAGAATAAATAAAATCAAGAGGAATGTTTATATATCGTTAATAGTTAAAGATACGATTGATGAAAATGTTAAAAAGTGCATAGATCGCAAACAAGATTTTGATTGCGCCATTTACGATAAAACAATATGACAAAAAAAGAAAAAGACAAATTATTAGGAAAGAAGCTTGAGGCGGAACTTGCCGCGTTAATGCGTGATTTTAAGCCGTCAGTCGGTGATCCGTTATCAATCTATATCGCCAAAGAGACCGGCCGTTTGTCAAAAAAAAGCGTTACGCAAGACCAAAAGAATTCTATTATGAGTCAAATAATATATTATTTAAAAAATCCTGATGTAAATATATGAAAAACGTGTTAAAAAATAAAATAATACAAGTCGTAATTTTTCATAAAACAAATGGCAGTATAGGATTTAAGTTAGTTGGTTCACAAACAAAAGATTGTGATATAAATAAAGCGTATAGTGAAAATAATCCTTGGTTTTATTTAGAAAGTTATGAGTATGGAGAAGTCGAAAGAAATAGATACAGTTCTGATTTTTTAATATCCTCTTATGGCGACGGTCAAAGAGTTTTTATAGTTAATGTTTTCTCCTGCGAATACTTTGATGTTCAAAAGGTTTCAGGCGAAGGAGAAATATCATATACATTTAAAGAATATAAAGAATAAATATATGACAGAGCGAGATTTTCAGCGGAGGTTCACCCGCTGGTGCAAATACAATATAAATAAGACATCCGTCTTTGAATTAAAATTCTGCAAAGACAAATCACTGCCGTTTTCGGCTGTTAAAGAACATCAAATAGAAGGGCTTGCGGCCGCTAAAAAGAAAATGGTGTATAAGATCCCCGATCTTGGTATGCAAAATCCCTTTGATTGTTTATGCGTCACTGGCGCGGAAGCGTATATCGTGATAATGTTTTACAAAAGAGGGCAGAAGAAGTTTTATATGATAGAGCTGGAAGATTTTTTACACATGAAGGGAATTTTTAATCGTAAATCAATAACAGAGGACATGGCCAAGCAATACGGCCGCTCCTGTTATTTAAAATAAAACCATATGATATATAACGTATACAAAAAACATGAAGATGGATTCGGGACAGTGTATTGTTATAAATCAGGCAACCCTGAATTTGAAATATTTTCATGGGGAAAAGACAAGGAAAAGAGGCTAAAGGAAGGTATTTGGCTGATAGAGAAATTTAATATTCAGAACGGAGATGAATACGATAGAATATTCAATACAGGCCTTACCGGTAAATATAAAATTAATTATAACGAAGCTTGGAATGTTGAAATTAAAATAATTAATAATTAAAATAAAACTCCGCTTCGTGGGAGGGCAAGGGCTACGACGAGTTATAATCATCAAGCCGTCAAGAAACCCCCACCCCTCTCATGAGGCGGAGGTTAATATATATTTTATGAATACAAAAGATTTAATAGGGTGGATAGTTTTTATCGGAATAATCTCATTATTAATTTTCGGAGCAATGAATCAGCCAGAATATCCATCAGCGCCATTTGAATTACCTGACCCAGATTATGCACCAAATTGCTGTGATTATGATTATCCAGTGCCAGTAATGTAATTATTTTTTCTTACGCCTCTCTTTAGCTTGCAGTTTCAATGCTTCTTGTATTTCTTTAGGGAATTGTTCTTTCTGCTCTTTGGTAAAATAAAAATTTTGGAATATTCTGCCTTCACCCATTCGTTGAAAATAATCCTCTAACGCTCTTATTCTATCTCTATTATAAAAATATCTTTGTTGCTCTAAATTAACAGATTTGGCCTTTAATCCTGTCAAGCTGTAAAGAACTTTAATTGCTGTTAATGTTTTATCATTACTTAATTTATCAGCCGTAATCCATCCTCTAGAAAGAATAGCTTGTAATGTATGTAGTTTATCTGGATCAGCTACTAGTTTTTTTGTTCCATCTGATTTTGTTATTTCTTTCATATCTAACCAATCTTTAACTGGTTTAGGTAATTTTTTTAAAAATGACGGTGCCCTTGACCAATCTTTAATCGGAGTTCCGAAATATAAATTAATACCAGTAGCTTTTTCAAGAGGAAATTTCAACGCAGGACTAAATTCTCCCAATATTCCTTGCATAGTTCTCTTTATAGAACCGCGCCATAATTTATTAATGTCTTCAACGGGCAATCCTAATCCATATAAATATTGTCCCATGCCTTGCTTTTCCCCAATTCTAATCGGTATATTTTCTCTCATATATTCTGGCAAATCCTTATATTCCATTCTAGCTTTGTCTGTATCTTGAACAGTATCTATAAGTTTTTGCAATCCCGCATATTTACCGGGCTGTTTAGCTAAATTTTCTAATTGTAACGGGATATTTCCTCGCGACCATCTATAAAATGGCAACAATCTTCTCATAACATTTCTTTCAAAAAGAGTTAGCCCTTCCGGAGCATAATCAAAATGAAATTGAAAAACTTTTTTCGCGGCTTGATCTACAGTATCGCCTTTAATTAATCTATCCACAAATAATGGAATTCTTAACCTATCTTCTACTGTCCCCATAGCGACTTTTGGTAATTCAGTTATTTTTCTTTTCCAACCAGCCTCAGCTAACTTTTCTGTTTCTTGAAACACATCAAGGATTCCGGGTTGTCCTGTTATTCCTTTTTGATTAATTAATTTTCTAATATCAGCGTAATCTATTTTTCTGCCTAATTGAGTCACAATATATCCTTGTTTACCCCTGGCAATGTCATTGCCAATAGCATACATTTTAGGATCTTTAAGCCCAGCTAAAAAATTATTCCAAACGCCACCTATAAAATTTCTTGTGTGAAATGCGGGAAACCAGCCAGTAACTGAGCCTTTCCAAATCGCAAGTATTTTATCATAAGTTTTTAGAAAAGCATTAGTTGCCTCATCATTATTAAGAAATGTGTACATATCGTCTAAATGTTTTACTATTGGTTTTGGTAATAACACTCCTTTTAATTCCTTAACCGAAGATTCAACATATTGAACACCGTTAATAATTTGTGGTCGTAATTTTCCTGCCTCGTCAAGTTCTCCACCAACTTTGCCAAACTGTCTTGCCACATCATTGAACCAGTCAATAGTGTTTTGAGCTTTGAATGATTCTACGCCGCGACCTGCGACAGCTTTGAACGGATCTTCCTCAAAAAATTTTAATCCTTTTTTGCCTAATACTTGATATAATATTGGTTCCATTTCCTTATTTATTTCAGCTATTGTTAATGGTGTGTCAGAAAGCTTATATCTTTTTCCGGTTACAGGATTAATAAAATCAAAAAATTCTAGCTCTTCAATTTTGTGGAAAGCGTCATTTTGAATTTTTACTATTTTATTAGATAATTCAACAATTTTTTTCTTACGTGCATCAATTATTTTATTTCTTAATTTTAGCGGTTTATTTAAAAATTCTCTTCCAATATCAGCCTTTAATAATTGTTCCGCCTCTTTTAACGCTGTTTCCAATTCTCTTCGTTCTGGCCCGATAATACTTTCTAAAGCGTTTTTAAATAATTTTTTATCAACCTTGGTTGGGTCTATTATGTCATCAGAATATTCAGCAACATCTGGTATTAATTGCTTTTTAATTGACTTAATCAATTCTCTTGTTTTAGCTAACTCCTTGGTTCTTTCCGGTTTTGCTAACCGCTTTAATGTATCTTGTATTATCCCAATTTGATTCGCAGTATCTTTTTCAATTTTAGAAATCAATTTATTTTTATTTATTTCAGTTATATTCAAAAGCTTCTTACTGGCGATAATTTCATTACCTTCTTCGTCTAATATTTTTACAAATCTTCTCCCCTTGGCAAATCCTGCCTTAACTCTTGGAGGACGGCTAATAGATATATTTAATTGACCACCTTTTTCAATATATTTTCTTCCGTCTTCAGTCAAAAATCTACGTAAATAATTAGGGACATTACCAACCTTAATTCCTCTTGATTTTTCTGCTAACCTGAATTTTTTGTTAAATTCATTTAGTCCCTTGATAACTCCATCAACTTCTCTGATTCCTGTGAATTTTCCCGTTTGCATTGATTCAGCAATAATATCTTCAATTGGTTTATTGCCAACCAATTTTTGCAATTGTTTTGCCTGTTTTTTCATTAAGCCAATCCGTTCTAAAAATTTAACATTCTGCGCCCTAATCGCTTTTTGCAGATTGCTAAAACTTTGAATATATTTGTCACCAAGAGGAATTTTTGTTTTAATTTCATTGAATGGTTTAAACGCCTTATTAAAAGATTCAACTGTTTCTGAAACACCAGGAATTTTCTCTAACCCCTTACCAACCATTTGAATCGGTTTTTTAAGCGTTGTTTGCGGTAATATCGTCTGTCCAAAAAATTTTAAACCACCTTTATCAATATACTTTTCAGCTCCATTTTTAGTTGCAATTCTACGAGCCATAATTTTCCTCGCTTGCGCTTCGGCTATTTCATGTGTTGTTGTTTTAGCCAATCTTTCCGTTGTTTCCCGTAATAATTCTTTTCCTGTTTTATTTAATACAACGCTTCCTGTTTTTCCGGCGATTTGCGCCCCCTCCCCAAGCCCAAAAGAAACATAAGTAACAGGGTCAAGTAAAACATCTACGGCGAATGCCAAATAGCTGCTCGGATCTTTTATTGCTGATTTAAAATCCTTATGTTTTCTGGAAATCCCTAATGCTCTTGATGGTGTGATTTGTTGTTTAATACCGGCTCTTATACCCTTGCCTGATAATAATCCTCCTACCGCGAATTCACCTGTTTGCAATATTCTTAGGGCTTTCATTAATGTAGATGTTTTTGGTCGCTTTTCCTTTAAAATATCTTCAGCGCCTTTTAACCCTTTTAATTCCGCAATGTTAAGAAGGGTCTGAACTTCAGGAGTCAGACCCCCTTGTTTTTTAAAAGGTTTTCTTTGTTGTTGTACGTAATTTACGAATGACATAATTATTATTTAATGAATTCTGTCCCAGGCGCTATTTGTCCTGGACCGCCAATACCGCTTAAATCAAATCTTAATCCTCCTGTAATAGATTCCATTCCAAGCATATCAGTGATAAAATCAGCCGTAGCAGGACCAATATTAAATAATCCCGCAACCGCCCTTTTGGCTATATCACCCACTCTCTCTCCGGCAGTTCCTAATTCTGCTTGTTCTTGCTCTTCCAACCCGTTAATATAATTTAACATTTCTTCTTTTTCAGATATATCTAATTCAGGATTTTCCAATATTTTTGCTCTTTCAGTTTCATAATCACTGCCTCCAACCTGAACATTAAATTTAATTTCATCCTTAACAGTTTGTTTCGCGTCTTCTTCATTAACTGTAGGCACCTCACCCGCCAAAATCATCGCCACCGCACCCTTATATTTTTCAGGAACATCTACTAAATCAAAATTTTCATCTTGCTGGACTCTATTCGCGAAAGCCATTGCTGTTGGATCAGCAACACTCACTCCGTTGGATGCGCCAGCTCCAACCACTCTCTTTAATCCGCTAAATGTTTGCTCCCCCATACCGGGAAGCGTAACAGTTACCGATTGATTTTGTGGGATATTGGCAAGCAACGAAAATAATGCTATTTGATTTTCAAACGGTTGTTGTTGTAATTGCTGTTGTAATTGAGCTTTTTGAATTTCTAATTGTTGTCCAGCGATAGTTGGAGCCCCCTTAAAAATTCCTGTAACTCCAGCTTCCGCTAATTGGTTTTGCAATTCTAATTGCTTCGCTTGAATTGTCGGCTTTCCTTCAAATATTCCTGTTAATCCCGCCCTAGTTGCCGCTTGGTCAAATATCATATTTTGTTGCGTTATATCTAATTGTCTCTCCTGTAATCCTATCCCCAACCGTTTTAATTTCATTTCCTGATTAAACATCTTTATTTGCAGCTGCCTGTCCATTAAATCTTGTATGGCTTTATCGGCCCTTTCGCTCGCCTCAAAATTTCCTTGAGCGATAAATTGTTCCTTTTGCGACTCCACCTCTTTAATCATATCCTCTCCTTCCTTTTCTATCTGCTGAAGAAACGAAATCGCCGCGGAAGAAGCGCCAAGCCCTCTCGCGCCGCCAAGTTGCGCGCGAGTTGACCCAAGACGCGCTTCCGCCACCTGCGTGGCTCTTTGTATTTTTGGAGCGAATAATATTTCAGCTTGCTCGGCAATAGCTTTTTTGCGCTCTATTTCTCTTTGCCGGATTTCTTCAATGGTTTGCGACGAACCGATGTCTATATCGGTATTATCAATTCCGGCTCCGGTATCGTTTATTCCGGCCGCGCCAATACGACCGTTTCCCGCCCCAATATCAGGCTTCTTGAAAGCGTCAGTCGCGCTGATCGGCACAAAACCTATATTGGCGAGGTTTTGCCCGAGTTTTCCCGCTTGCGCTTTTCCCAGCCCAACCACTTTTCCTGTTGTCGGATTTTTATAATAACTGAAATTTTGGCCAAGATTTTTATTGGCATAGCGAATAAAAGTCTGCTGTCCGCCGTCTTGTATTTCAATCCCGGCGTCTTTTATTATTGCTTTTGGCATATTTTTATTTATATTAATTATTTATTTTTTTTTATATCCAGACGCGTATGCCGCTCTCATTTGCCTTATCGCCCCCGCCTTAGTGCGATAAATCTTCCCGCTCTTTCCCCATCGCCATCCGCCTTTTACTTTTTTTATAGGCATATATTTAATTTACCGGCGTAAAATATACACTTGCTCCTGACGTTACGTCCACCGAACCATTATAAATATCTCCTTTTTTTACATAACAAGAAACAGCCGGTCTTGTGTTACCTGTCCCGCTTTGCGCAATAGATTCTGCTTTAACTAACCCATTTATAATACAACGAGCATAACTTGCTAAAGTAGAAATACCTCCATTTATATTTACAAAACTATCACTATAAGCATAATTATTTGAGTTTACTGCTGTTAATATAGGCGAACCTACTCTTTTTTTCCTTTCTATAATAATTTGAGTATCACTAACTGCCCTGCCTATCATAAGCGGGTATGTTCCCATTGTTGTTGAAACTACCCCGGCCGTATCGGAAACATAATATTCGGCCCCGGGAGTTAATCCTGAAAAACCATTGACAATTCCGGCTGTTTGAACATATACCGTATCTCCGTTATTGCCTGACGAAATCGCGAAACCAAGAAATTCAATGGCGAAAGTGGATGTCGCGTTAGCGTCTGACAATAATAAAGCGTTGGTTGTGGTGGCTAAATACACGGGCTGCGGAGTGGCTGCTCCGGTGATTGTGGTTGAAGCGGTATATGCACCGACAATATTGCCTCCTATCATTAAAGAATTAAAAGTAGTCGTGGCGGAAAAAGTGTTTTGTCCGCTCCAAGTTATATTATCATTAGTCGGCAGACAATCACTGCTTATATTTCCGTCATCTTCGGTGACGCACACATAACCGGCTCCTATGCCGTCCGAATACGGTGTTGAAGTCGCGTTTTTTGCTTGTAACACCAAAGGACGATTTACCCCCAAATCGGTAGAACTTGCCACCTCTGTCCGCGTAGCCAATTCCGATATGCCGGCAACGGTTTCCGTTGATGTCGCCGCCCCTTGATTGGCCACATTATCAACATAAGTTTTCGTCGTAAACTGGTTTGAAGTTGTGGCCGTTAAACTTGAAGTCGGTAATACGGTATTAAATGTTTTTAACCCTGTAAAATTTTGTGATGTGCCCAAGCTCGCGTAATTGGCGTCTATAAAATGCCAATCGTTTGTGATAATAAATGTGCTTCCAGGCAAGTGTTTCTTTTTGTTGGCGTCAACATCACAAGTATTATTATAAAAGTTACACCCCCAAGTGACTCCGGTAAGCGTATAATAGGTGGTATTATCGGTAATGCCGGTAAATTTAATTATTTCCTCGTTGTCAGTCCCTTGGTCAATTTTACCGAAAGCTACCGATGAATTAAAATCGCTGAATGTTACTCTATGACCGTCAGCGGTGATTATCGGGTCAATATTTAATGTTGTTCCCGTTCGCGATGAACCCGCCGACAATGATTGCCTTAAAGCGACAGAAACTCCCGATGGCTGAAAAGGATTTGACCCGCCAAGCGTTTCAGCTCCATTATTCTCCAAGTAATCAAGCAATCGGATGTTTTCATCGTATCCGCCTCTATAATCGTTAGCGCTCTCAACAATGCCCGCTTCCTCGGCCATAAAAGCCCTCTCCTCAAATGAACCGTATTCATAAAGCATTTTAGCCGATATTGGCAATGCTACCAAAAATAATAGGATTGTGAATAAAAATTTTTTCATAGGTTTTATACATTACTATTAATTATTTTATTTCCCGATAATCCCTTAATGGAAGGATTTGGGGCTAAATTGCTTATCGCCCAATATGATTCTTCCGTTGTCTCTTCGTCATAATATGTCTCTATTTTAATTTTATATCTTGTATCAGCGTTAGCGTTAAAATGAATCGGGACTGAAAAAACATGGCTGTCTTTAACATCTTTGCTTGAAGCTCCAAGACTCACGGTTCCGATAACATCTGTCCCCAAAGCGCTTACCTTTTGCTTGCTAACGAAATCATCATCCCAAGATATAATCTTTGAAACAGATGTTCCGCTGCCGAGAATACCGTAAATTATACTGACTTTTATTTTGGTGTGCGTGCGGATAAAACCTTCAATATACAATTTATTAAATTCCTTTTGTCTTGCCGGTTCGTTAAACGTAAATTCCTTTGAAACCCATTTGTGATTTTGGGCAACGCCGACATCACTGTATTGGTCAAACCATTTGTAAGTATTTTGATCAATGGAGGACATCGCGTATAAAGTATTCCTGTCAACCACCCAGTCGGCGACAAAACCGTCGTCAATGGAAATATCAACTCCGAATTCGCCGTCAGCTCCTCTTTGGATATAAAAAGCTATTATTTTGTTATTATAACTCTGTCCGCTGTCGGTTTTGCACGCCACATATATTACTCTTTTTGGAGCGAAATATACGGTGGCCGCGTCCGAGAAATCGTAATCGGCGATAGTCGGCAATATTGTATCGGAAATGCTGTCCAAATTCAAGTCAGAGCCCTCAACGGCGCGCGCCAATGATTTTAATCCTTCAACTCTTGTCGTGAAAAACGACGCCTGATTAAGCCCCGCGCCCGCCTTTTGATTGGCCGCTCCGCTATCATCAGCCAATGTCAGGACGCTAAGCTGCGGGATTTTCGCCGTGGCGGTATAATCCAGCTGAAACTGCATTATGCCGTCTTCTTTATGTATTATTAATTTTTTGTTATCTTTAACATCAATCAGTGTTATCGGTCCGCCTCCGTCGGGGAAATCCTCAAACCCGGGGTCATCCGGATTTGTCCCGGCAGTAAAATTAGTGGCGTTGCCCACCTCGCTGTAAAACAAAGAACTCTCATTATTCTTCTTTCCGGCCAGCCAGAGCCGAGCGGCCGCGACCACTAAAATATTCCCTTTATCCAACGCGGAATGAGTAGTGGTGTCAGGCTTTTGAGCTATGCCGACTCCGGCTGACGGATTTTGAGAAGTGGGGTTAGGAGTCACTCCTGTAAAAGTTTTTCCCGAAAGCCCCGTATAAGCGTATTCCGTTCCGTCAATAAGCACGCTTCCGGTCGCGGTAAACCCTTCGTCCGCCAAATCGTTTTCCCCTCCATGCGTTATTGTATTTGATGTGACACTCGCGACTTTGCCGACCGCCCCGTTCCATTCAGAAAAATTGTCTTCGGCGTTGCAAAATATCAGTTGGTTCACTCCTGTTTGATTGAAGGCGGCAAACCCCATAACAGCGTCCTTGGTCAAATTGGCGACCAATGTTTCCCATTGTCCCTCGGGAGTGTCGGGATGGCTCGGATTAAACCACTCCAAATGGCTGTTCGTTCCATCATCCCTCACTCTTAACAACACACGCTTTAATTCTCCAAAATTCTTTTTATATAAAAATCCGCGCAAACATTTTCCCGGCGCCGTTATTTCCTGTCCGTATAATTCCTTGCCTTTCTTTGTTTGAATCATTCCTTTAATACTGAAATCAATATTGGCAATATCGGAGGCGTTTCTGTCCGGTATTTTATCCTCGGGCAAATTTGTCCTCAATCCGCCAAGATCTGTTAAATTTTGGAATGTTTTACTCATATTATAATTCGCTGTGTAACTTTATTTTTTTTGTTGGTGTCTTTATTTTTTTGCCAATATCAAGACCAAGCTTCCTTAATTCAGCTTTTTCTTTGTTTCTTGCTTTCGCCACTTCAACAACCGAATCGTCTCCAATCGCTATCGGCCATAATATCTGTAACGCTTTAGCGATTATTAATTCTTTATATCTTCTCGGAATTAATAATTTATCATCAGTATCAGTGTCCATTTCTTCTTGAAATGTTCCGTCCGCGTCTTTTGCCAAATAATAAGTGTTATAAACCAATTTCATCGGAGTGGGAAGAAACATCTCTATTTTTTCAATAACAACTTTCGTTTGGTCGGTGAAACTTCCGGTGTAATTTAGTTTAATCGCCAAATAATCAATAGCTGATTCGTCAGGCGTTGATGTTTTTGTAGCGTTTTCCCAATTAAATTCAACATAATTCCAGCCGGCAATAAGAGCTGATCCGTTAGCTTGCGCGGTCACGGTATCCTCCCAATAAGCGCTTGATGACGATCCCCATCGCAAAGATATTGAAGTAAAATCGGTAACGCTCGGTAAATATATCCAAAATTTAACCCTGCCTAAATTTACATAGCTTGATAAATCAACGGAAGCCATATCCGCGTTATAAATAAGAGCATAATCATTCGCGCTTTGGCTGACATCAATATCAAACCTTATCGCTTCCGACTGTTCTAAAACGGTAACTTCGGTAGTGGAAAGCGCTTTAGCGTCACTGTTGGCGGTATCTGCCGTCCATGAGCCATTATTCGTTAATGACGTCATACCATGCAATTGCTTTGACTTTAACCCCAAAGACGAATTTACTTTAATGTATTGGACGCCATCATTATAAACTACCGTATATTCATCAAGTTTCAATCCTTGCCCGATATGAACAACAAATTCGTCGTCATCCCTAAATGTAAATTCAGCATCGTGTTTGCTGGGCGCGAGGTATCTTAAATCAGCGATATTTTTAATGTCGGAAGCGATATTGTCAAGGTTAATCGGACGGCCGTCCAAAACCATATTGGCCACTATTTCCCGCTTTACTGATTCAATATCGTATTCCGTCTGAATATTGTTTAAAGCGTCGTTAATAGCTTCAAGACGAACATCGGAATCAGGAGCTTGATTTGACATTCTGCGTTGAATCGCTTGATCTAATTCGGCGTAATTTAAAAGTTGTGACATAATTTTTATTTAATTAAGAATATATCTCAAAGGGCCACCAAAATACGATAAGCCCCCTGAGTATATCCTAAATTCCCGTTGGGCAAGTAACGGTTTTCGCGGCCACCGAGCCGTTAATCGTCGTCAACTCAGAGCACCCGGCTCCATCAGCGTCCTCAATTATAATTCTGCCTCCTTTTGCGGAAGCGCCGCTGCTGACGATGACGGTCGTAGTGGCTGACGAATTTTCAACTTGGAACAAATCCAAAGGAGTGGTGGTCCCCACGCCAATTCTATCCAAATCCGTTTGCACTACCAAGTCGCTTGTTCCGACGGTGGTTGTAGCCGTAACGGTTAGCGTGCTTGAAAATGTCCCCGTCGTTGAAGTAATCGGAGCGTCAACGTTTCCCGATCCGTCAATAACGGTTGTGCCGTCAACTTTATACCCATCAGATGTGTCAACAGTATCAAAATTGGTGGTTCCGCCAAGACTGCCCTCTATCGCCTTAAAAACATTTGAGTATATGGCGACGCCGATAATGCCAATGGATATAATGGTTATGGCCATTATTTTTTTTACCATAAAATTTTTGATTTTATTAATTATTCCAATTGCAAATAACTAATAAAATGATTAATTAATATTTTAACTCTGTTGGTTATTTAAACAAATTTTTATAATCTTTCTCGCTTATTCCTATGAGCTTTCCCTTGGAGGCCGCCTCTCTTACCGCGTTATTATTCCAGTCAACGGCGGAAATATATTTCAGTTTATCCGGCAAGATTTCATAGATCTCGCCGTTTTTTCTGCTGCGAATAATATATTTAAACCCCCTGTTTATTAATTTTTTTAATTCTATCTCGTTGTATTCAATTTCCTTTTTGCGAACGGTTATTATTTTCCCCCAGCCGAAATTAAAATTCCACGCCATTTTTTTGTCAAACGGAATATAGCTGTCAAAAATTCCTTTCCATTCAAATTGCTTAAAATTATCAAGCTGAACGGCGTGATTTCTCGGCTTTTCCGTTCTTTGGTATATTCCGTTTTTAATTGGAGGATTGGCGTATAGAGATGTTTGCAAGGGGGCGAATTCAAGCATTCGCGTCATATATACTGGATTAACCCATTCGTGGTTAAACTTAACATATTTAAGTATTTCCTTTCCTCTGTCAATTATTTCTTTCGGCACCGGCTCATAATACTTTGCCCAAGTGCTGACATTCTCGGGCCAAGGATAAAGGCTTTCAGGCACTAAGCCGTATTTCCTTATGGCTTCCGCCACTTTATTTTGCGTGTTGCCCCTCTTGGTTGTTCCGGAAACCTTCGCCAAATATCTGTCAGAAGCGTTGCATTGCCCTTTTTCATTTATTAAACCAAACTCCGTGAAAATATTTACTATATATTTTATTTCATTTTTTTCCGCTTCGCTTAAATGTTCGCCGCCTTTGAAGTCATTATTAACAAGGTGGCTCATATAATCAACCTGCGTCTCAATAATGTTTAAAGCGGACGCTGAAACGCATTGGAATGTTTCCAATCCTCGCCTTTTCTGCAATTCGCCGTCAGGGCGGTATTTCACCCAAAATGTCGGATTGTTTTTAGGATTAAATCTTATTTTTTCAACTCCTCCCCCAAAAACTGAAATCCAATCTTTCCCTTTCGGGAAACTTTTTAAAAATCCGCTAAAAACATTCGGTCGTTTTAACAGCTTGTCAACCTCAAATAAAATAATAGCCAATGTTTGTTTGATAAAATTGAACATAAAATTATTTAGAAAAAAAATTGTTAATAAGATTTATCACAATCGGCAGGATAAATATTGTAACCACAATCCAACCGCCGAACAATGCTGATCGCCACAATTCCAAACGCCTTATTCTGCCATTAGTCGTGTCTTGTTTCCGGATAATTGTCTTGACATCGTCGCGGACGCCTTTGAGCATTAAATATAATTCTCTTGTCGTGTATTCCTCCATATTACGGTATGTATTTTAGCGCCAAGATAAAAACGAAATAGACGAACGCCGACAATAACGCCGTTACCCAAGCAAGCCAAAATAACAAAAATAAAAATTTCATCTTTCTATCGGAGTATCGGTGATTATCCTTAAAAAAATAAAGATAACGCCAACCCCGCTAATTATTAAGTCTTGCAGTGATTGCTCGCCACTGACATACAAGCCAATGCCGGTGAAAATCGTGGCAATCCCCGTCCAAAAGGTTTTTGATTGTGTTAATTTTTTCGCCTTGTT
>JALUVW010000006.1 GCA_027020105.1 Candidatus Falkowiibacteriota bacterium | reverse complement strand
GCGGTTCGCGAATTGTCGGAATACTTGCCCGTACCCGTCGCTATAACGGAAAATGGCGTTATTGAATATTACAGGTACAAAGACGCGCTGAACCGCAATATCGGGAAGTAAGAAAATTTGAGCCACCCGCGGGGATCGAACCCGCGACCTACGCGTTACGAGTGCGTTGCTCTACCGGCTGAGCTAGGGTGGCTAATAAATTCTACCGAGCTTTGGCTCAGGGTTCGGGAAGTTTTAACTTCCCGAATGGCGGCTGAAGCCGCCCGGACTCTGCGTCCAGCCCCTCGCGAGAGGCGTCCGCGGTGGAAAATTTTTTTCGGAGCGGGTAACGGGAATCGGACCCGTGCCTCAACCTTGGGAAGGTCGCGTACTGCCACTATACTATACCCGCTCACAAAATCAGGGCTTAAATACTCGGCGAGTGATTAGCGAATCCTTTATTTTAATCCCTGATTAGCCATTATGTTTTTTTATGTTATAATTATATTGTTATACGCGAAGATAGTCAAATAAAGATGAAAAATCAAAGACAAAAAATCAAAAACAAATACGTAAAAATGTAAAAATTCTTAAGTTTTAAGGTATTCAGTGTTTATTTTTAATTTTTCGCGAATTAACTATGTTCCGTTTTCCCGGCATCAAACAGGTATTGTTATCCATTCTGCTGTCGTTCATCGTCGGCGGCTTTGTTTTTGCGGGCAACGATATTGAAGCGACCAACCAAGAATATTCCATTTACTTGGACAAGGCGACAATCGCCAAGGGATACACGGTCAGCGCCTTTGAAGATAACCTTAAACTGTCTTTGGTTCCCGGCATATTGAGCGAGGCCACCGACGTGGAAATCATTAAGCTTAACGAAGAAATGGAAATGCCGTGGCAATTGGACAGAATAAGCGCGATTTATCAATTTGAATTCAAAAACAAGTCCGCTTACGACGATAAAAAGCCGTTTTATATCCAATTCGGCTACGACAAGCCGACCAACAACTATAAACAAGTATTTTTTTACGATAAGAATTACGGCGCTTGGCGGCCGCTGCCGACCAAAGATTTTCCGGATGAAAAATTTGTCCGCTCCTTGATTCATTTGCCCTTCGCCCGCATCGCCGTCTTTAACAATCCGGAGGTTTTGACCGTCGGAAAAGCCAGCTGGTACGCTTACAAGGGCGGCGATTACGCGGCGTCGCCGGATTTTCCCAAGGGTTCAAGATTGCGCGTCTTTAATACGGAAAACGGCAAGTTCGTTGACGTGGAGATTAACGATTACGGCCCGGAAAGAGACAAGCATCCGGACAGGGCGATTGACCTGGATAAAGTGGCGTTTAAAAAAATAGCGCCTTTGGGAGCGGGCGTTATCAATGTCAGAATTGAACCGCTGCGCATAGTCCGGAAAAACAACAGAACATTGAATATCGCTTCAACCGGAGCGCCGTCCGCGCCGATTATTGAGGCAAAGGCGGGGATTGTGGTAAATGAGGAAACGGGAGAGGTGATATTTGAAAAAAACGCCACAAGCTCCGTGCCTTTGGCCAGTTTGACGAAATTGGTGGCCGTTAGAGTTTTTTTGGACGCCCGTCCCAGCTTGAACAGAGTGGTCGCGTACAGCGTTAAAGACGAGCAATATAATTATGAATATGTCAAGAAATGGGAATCGTCGCGATTGCGTGTTAACGACGGCGACACCATGACCGTTGAAGACTTGATTTACGCTTCGTTGGTCGGCTCAACCAACAACACCGTGGAAACATTGGTGCGGGTCAGCGGAATGTCCCGCGATGATTTTATCAATAAAATGAATGAAACGGTTTATGGCTGGGGCGCTTCCTCAACTCGTTTCGTGGAGCCGACAGGGCTTTCGCCCCAAAACATAAGCTCCGCCGCCGATTACGCCGTAATAGCCAAAGAGGTGTTGAAGCACCCGATAATCCAAAAAGCGAGCACGATGAAAAAATATGAATTTTACACAATCAACACCAAGGAGCGCCATCGGGTGGTAAATACCAATAAAATAATGGCCACGAACAACTTTAACATAACCGGATCAAAAACCGGATACCTGGACGAGGCCGGCTATTGTTTGATGACGCGCGTTAAGGCTCCGACCGGCGAACAGGTAATCGTCGTTACCTTGGGGGCGAAAACCAGAGATATGAGTTTCTTGGAAACGGAGGAGCTGATGAAGTACGGCCTGCGGAAGTTAAGCCAAAAATAAATATGTAAAAATATAAATACAGCCAATGGCAAGACGCGAACAGTGTTAATTTTAAACAAAAAAACCATACTCAAAAAAACAATAATTTTCTCTGCCGCGGCAAGCCTCCTGCTTGCCCCTTTTTCTTTTTCGCCAAAGAATATCAACTTCACCGAAGCCGCCACCGTTGTTTCCTCAAACAAAATAACCGAAATCAACTCATTCCAAAAAAAGAAACACAATCCGCCGACATAATCGTTGGCGCGCTTTAATATTATCCGGCGCTTTAATCCGACTCATAAAATCATCCCCGTAGGGGCGAATGGCATTCGCCCCGCTGTCAGCCGCCCGTGTCAGCGAAAGAAATTCGTTTGGAAATTGACATACCGGCGTTGGCGTTAAATTATTGACGCGGCAAAACCGGGGCGAACGCCGTTCGCCCCTACGGATTGTTTTTGGACGAGCGGCCGCTCACCCCACGGATTATTTGCCGCCCGTATCCGTTGGACTAAAGGGGCAAATAAAATTATGACAAAACTTGATAAACTGCCAATTTATAAACAAGCGACAAGAGTTTATAATTTAAGTGTGTTAGCCGGCTTATTCCTTTCTCCTTTTTTTGATAAATTGTATGTTTTTATTTTTAAACCCAAGGTGTTTGAAGAAGGACTTTTTCCCCAATTCCAAGTTTTTTTTCATCAATGATAACAGGATTTTTTTTCGGTATTTTTTTAATTCTTCCGTTTTTTGTATTTTTGTTATTAAAAAAGAAACAATGGAAAATTTGGGGGATTAGAATCGCTTTACCGGTGTTTATGGCATTAGGTGCAATACTAAGCATATCGTCTGGGCGCTAATTCTTTCCGCAATCGGCCGGCTATTGGCGCAAAGGATTTTATTGGTTCGCGGGGGAGAATAAATTATGGCAAGATGCCGCGCCGTTGGTTTCGTGCCGCGCATGGAGCTGAAGCGCAAGCGCGGATTAGAGATTAAAACGATTTAATATTGTCCATGGCTTGCAATATAGCTCCACGCAAAGCATGGAGCCGTCGGCGGATGAAAGATTTATTTAAAATATAAAATGTGCTATAATAAATTTATGTTTAGTTGAACTGTAAATTATCAACACCATGATTAAATTTATAAATGTTTCAAAAATATATCCGCCGGATGTTAAGGCCTTGGACGGGGTCAGCCTGCATATCAAGCCCGGCGAATTCATATCCATTGTCGGGCAATCGGGAACCGGCAAGACCACTTTGATAAAAGCGCTTATCGGCGAGGAAAAGGTGACGAGCGGCAAGGTTGTCGTGGGCGGATGGGACATAACGAATATCGGGCAGTCGGAGGTGCCGTTTTTGCGCAGGCAAATCGGCGTTATTTTTCAGGACTTTAAACTCCTCCCCAAAAAAACCTTGTTTGAGAATATCGCTTTCGCTTTGCAGGTTTGCGGGCATACGCCGAAAAAGATAAGGAATATCGTGCCGCAGGTGATAAAAATAGTCGGCCTTGAGAGCAAAAGCGATCGTTATCCTCAAGAAATTTCGGGAGGGGAGGCCCAGCGCGCCGCCATTGCCAGGGCCTTGGCGCACGGACCTAAAATTTTGTTGGCCGACGAGCCGACCGGAAACCTGGACTCAATTAACGCCGAGGAAATTATTGAGCTGCTGCTTAAGATAAATAAGTGGGGGACAACGGTTGTTTTGGTCACCCACAACAGGGAAATCGTCAATAAACTGAAAAAAAGAGTCGTTACCATTGAAGACGGACGGATTGTAAGCGATCGGGCGGTGGGGAAATACATTTTATAATTTCTAAATTATAAATTATAATTTCTAATAAAGTTTTATAAATCCAAAGCTCAAACGCCAAATCAAGTCAAGATTTCAAAATCTAAATTATTGATTTAAGCATTTTATCATTTGGACTTGATTTGTCATTAGGATTTAGGCATTGGGATTTTATTGGAAATTGGTAATTATAATTTAGAAATTTAATTTATGTTTATACTTTCATTCCTAAGAATCATAAAATTCAGTTTTCAGGACATAGGGCGCAATATTTGGCTGTCAATAGTCACGGTAACGATTTTGGTGCTGGCGCTGTTTTCGGTAAACATGCTTTTAACGGTGGACGTAATCACCAAGGCGGCGGTTAATTCCATAAAAGAAAAAATTGATATTAATTTGTATCTTAAGCCGGACGCCTCGGAAGACGAGATTGCCGCCCTTAAAGCGGATATAAGCAATATCAGCCAAGTCAAAGAAATTCAATATATTTCCCGATCGGAAGCATTGGAGAGTTTCAGGCTTAAGCACAAGAACAATCCGGAAGTGCTTGACGCCTTGCGGGAGTTGGGCAAAAATCCGTTAACTCCCATTTTGGTTATCAAGAGCAACGATATTGACAAATATGACGAGCTTATTGTTGAATTAAACAAAATTGATAACGATATCGTTGAATCGCGTAATTTTGAGGACCACAAAGAAATACTGGCGAAAATCAACAATGTTTCCGATAAAATCAATAAAGCGGGAGTCGTGGTCAGTTTGATATTTATCATTATTTCCGTATTGGTTGTTTTCAACGCGATTCGCGTTGCCATCTATACGCACCGCAAGGAAATCGGCATTATGAAATTGGTGGGAGCTTCCAACGCGTTCGTAAAGGCGCCGTTCTTGATTTCCGGCGTAATTTACGCGATTGCCGGCACCCTGATCGTAATAGCGATTTTTTACCCGTTTTTAACCATTTTACAGCCGTACTTGGAAACATTTTTCGTTAACTACGATATTAACATAGTTTCTTATTATAACGTTAATTTTATAAAAATCTTCGGATTGCAATTTTTGGGAGCGGCGCTTATCAACGTATTCGCCAGTTTTACCGCCTTGAGCAGGTATTCAAGGGTATGATCGGGGCCGTTATTGAATTCTGTCATATCCGGAATTTTATAAAATTTACGATTTGCGAGATAAATATATGACAAAATCAGCTGAAAAAAAAGCTAAAACAACCAAATTTAACGCGAAGAGAGCGGTGAAGACGCCCGTCGTGGATTTAAGCGGGCCGACGGCGGCCGCCGCGGAGCCGGTAATCGCGGAATCGCCGCGAAAAACAAAAACGGGAGCGCTTGATTTTATCATAATAAGCGGCATTTTTCTTGTTTTTTTGCTCTCGCCTTTGTTTTTCACGGGATTGGTCGCCGCCGGGGCGGGATTTGAAAAAATGATATTGTTTTTCTTCTTGGTGCTGATAAGCTCCATCGCGTGGGCGGCAAAGGCCGTGGTTGGCGGAGAGTTAAAACTGAAGAAAACTCCGTTGGACTGGCCGATAGCGGCCGTCTTGGCGATTTCCATCGCCTCAACGATAGTGTCGGTAAATCAGAAAGTCAGCTTGCTCGGGTTTTACGGCAACCTGTCCAAGGGGTTGGCGGCTCTGGTTGTTTTTATTATGTTTTATTATTTATTGGTAAACAATACCGGCGCGAAAAGAATAAAAATGTTGTTTTGGACCTTTGCCGTATCCGTCTCTTTGGTTATGCTTTATTCGCTCCTGCAGCTTTTCGGCGTCTTTTTGCTGCCGGCCGCGTTTACCGGAACGGTCGGGTTTAATCCGATAGGGTCGTTATCGGAATTGTCCATGTTCGCGGCCGTCACATTGCCGATATTGGTTTTGGCGGCGGCCAAAACGGAAAAAGGAGTTTCAGGTCCCAAAAAGGCGGTTTTGATTTTTATGAAGCTTTTGGCCGGAGCGGCCGTTTTGGCGGGCATTGCCGTTTTGGCGGTTTTGAATAAAATCACGTTTTGGCCCGCCGCCATCGCCGGTATCGCCGTAATGCTTTTGTTTTTACTCGCGAAAATCGTAAATATTTCCAACAAAGGTTTGATTATTCCGATAAGCTCCTTCCTTTTGCTTGTTGTTTTTTTCGTATTGGGAAATTTCAGCGTTATGAATTTTAATTTTTCCGGAGAAGTAATTTTGCCGCGCGGCGTGTCATGGGATATCGCGAAAAACAGCGTGAAAAACAATCCGGTTCTCGGTTCGGGACCGTCAACTTTTTATTACGCTTTTTCCAAATTCAAGGGAGTGGATTTCAACAATACCCCGTTTTGGAATACGCGCTTCGTCAATTCATCCGGATTTTTATTTGAGCTTTTGGCGAATATCGGCGTTTTGGGCGCGTTAGCGGTTATTATCGCGCTGGTTACCGCGTTATACGCTTATTACCGGGCGATAATTACGGCCAAGGAGCAAGAAATAAAATTGATTTTATTGTCGCTGTTCTCCGGCTTTGTCATTATTTTAATCCTGTCCTCCTTGTTCCCGTTCGGCAATTCGTTGATACTGGTTTCCGTTTTAATTCTCTCCCTTGCCGCCGCCGCGGCGTTCGCGGACTCTAAAAGCGCGAAGGAAATCAGTCTTTCGTTCCATTCTTCCGCCGGAAGCTTGCCGGCGCGGCGGCTTCAGGCGCGCAAAACGGTTTCGGGCGAAAACGGCGAAAAACAGGGAGTGGTCCTGGCGGTCGCTTTTTTAATCGTCAGCGCCGGAGTGATAGCCGTGTTTGTTTTCGGGGCCAAAATGTATTTGGCGGATTTTTACGCGAGAGAATCTTTGGCGGCGAAATCGTTGGACGAAAAAATAAGCAAGCTGGACAAGGCGGTAAGACTCACTCCTTATCAGGATGTTTATTACATCAATTTGGCGGACAGTTATGTCGCGTTGGCAAACCGAGAAGCCAACGCCGGCAAGGATAAGGATAAAATCTTAACTTATCTGAACTACGCCATCAATTACGCCCGCGCCGCGGTTGAAATCGCGCCGGAAAAGGCCGGCAACAACGAGATTTTGGCGCTGGTTTACGAAAACGCCGCGGTTTACACGAACGGAGGCATTACGGTGTGGGCGCGAAGCCTGGAAGATTTGTACGCTAAAATCATTGAACTGGATCCGAATAACCCCGTTCCGTATTTTAAATTGGCTTTATTGAACGTGGCAAGGGCCAACGCCGCCCAAAACGACGCGGAAAAAGAGAAGTTTTTCAAGGAGGCGATTGAAAAATACGATTTGGCCATTGCCAAAAAAGGCGACCTGGCAATCGCTTATTACGGCAAGGGCGTGGCTTATGAAAAACTGAAAAATACGGATGAAGCCATTAACCAGTTAAAATTGGCGGTAAGCAATTCGGGGAATAACAGGGATTACGCGTTTGAATTGGGCCGTCTTTACTTTAATCGCGGCGTCGCCAAAGGAGAGGTGTTGAACCGGGAAATCAAAAGCGCGAAAAAAGAAACAGCGGAAAGCGACATGGAAGA
The DNA here is from genome assembly GCA_027020105.1 of Candidatus Falkowiibacteriota bacterium. Classification (GTDB taxonomy): domain Bacteria; phylum Patescibacteriota; class Patescibacteriia; order Patescibacteriales; family SZUA-104; genus SZUA-104. Next base: position 11,900 of record JALUVW010000006.1, on the reverse strand, counting down.
AGAGGGAGGAGACGGCGAAGAATTAACCATTGAAACGGCGGCCCCGCCGACAAAAAAAATAATCAAGCGAAACAAGGACATAAACACCGCCAATCAAATATTTTTAAGCATCCTGCAAACCGAGAAGAACCACGCCAATTCATTGTACAGTTTGGCGCTGCTTTACGATGCCGTGGGCGAGAAAGACAATTCAAGAACAGCGGCTCAACGGCTTTTGTCCATATTGCAAGACGAACGGCAAAAAGATCAAGTAAGGGAGCAGTTTAAGGATGTATTGCGATAAAATAAGCGTCGCCGTTCTTGGAAACCTTCGTCCAAAGCTCATAATTATTTCCTCCTCCTTGACAAATTAATTTTTTTATGATAATTTTCGCGTATATTGCTATTTCGGAAATACGCCGACAATGTCCCGCGAATTACGCGTAGCCTTAATTCGCATGTGTTAATTTTGTTTTTAAGTTTTTAAATAAAGTGGTTCGGCGATCGCGCGATTAGGCGCTTAAGCCGGATTTATGGCATTATTCTATGAAAATTCATAAAAAATTAAGGGGGAAATTGTTTAAATCAATCACACTCTTCGCCGGCATTGTTTTAGTGCTGAATATGTCTATGGCGGGAGTGTTTTTTGTCGCCGATATTACTTCGGCGACGTCGGACAGTCCGACGGAACAAGAAAAATGTGAATTAACTCTTACCAAAACAGGTCCCGCCACCACCACTCCCGGGGCGGAAATTACCTATAATTTAAAGCTGGAAAACACAGGGAATGTTATATGTACCGGCGGCGGAGTGCAGTTGTACGATTATTTTCCCGCCGGCGTCACATATAGTGGTGAATATGACTTTAATGGAACTTTTAATAACGCATTATTAAGGAATTTTGCCGGTAATTATGCGGGATTATATGGTACTTGTACGGACCCCAATAAATGTACCGGATGGAATTTTGGTCATATTGAAAACGGCAGAACAATAGAAGTTAATTTAAGAATGAAAGTTGATAATGATGTTCCGTGCGGTTCCGAGCTGGTTAATAAAGCCAGTTTTAGGGCGGATACTTATTATTACGCCCAAGATTCTAAAGGAGATTATAAATATATAGGAGGGGATATTGCCACCACCACGGTAGAGTGTTTACCTCAGTACGGCTCCATTTCCGGCTATAAATACGAAGACGCGGACGGAATGGCAAGCACTACCGATGACTGGACCGGATTGGAGGGCTGGACCATCAATCTGCTTGATTCGGCGTCAACCACCATCGCCACCACCACGACCAACGGCGACGGATATTACGAATTCAGCGATTTGCCGCTTAATCAGAACTATTATTTAACGGAAAAAATGGAATCGGGCTGGTATCAACTCTCAGCGCCGAATAATCCTGTTTATCTCGCGACATCAACCGCTTCAGACACCGCCAGCTCAACCAACAATAATTTCGTCAATTCCCGCCTCGGCTCCATTTCCGGCCATAAATACGAAGACGCGGACGGAATGGCAAGCACCACCGACGATCGCGTCGGAGTTGAAGGATGGGCCATTGATCTGTTCAGTTTAACTCCGAAAGTTGAGTTGATAGCCGGCACCAGCACCGGTCCAAACGGATATTACGAATTCAATAATTTGCCGCTCGGCTCTTACCGTTTGGTGGAAACAATGCCGCGGGGGCAAGGCTGGTATCAGGTGGAAGCGCCCGATATCGTGGTTTTATCCTCAACCACAACCGACTCAACCGACAATAATTTCATCAATTCCCGCCTCGGCTCCATTTCCGGCCATAAATACGAAGACAAAGACGGCGCGGCCGACACCGAGGATTGGACCGGATTGGAGGGTTGGACCATCAATCTGCTTGATTCGGCGTCCACGACAATCGCCAGCACCACGACCGCCGGCGATAACGGATATTATGAATTTACGGCGCTGCCTCTCGGTGTTTATTATTTAACCGAAGAAATGAAAGCCGGCTGGGAACAGCTTAGCGCGCCGAAAGACCCCATTATTTTAAAGTCGGATTTGGATTCGGGAACCGCCAGTTCAACCGATAATAATTTTGTCAATTATCGTTATCCCGAACTCGGCTCCATTTCCGGCCATAAATACGAAGATATGGACGGTATGGTGGGCACCCCGAACGATAGATACGGATTGGACAACTGGATTATTAACCTTCTGGACGGATCTACCGGCAATTTCATCGCTTCCACGACCACGGGCTATAATGCCGACTCAAAATCGCATGGATATTACGAATTCAAAGATTTGCCGTTTGGCGATTATGTTTTAACGGAAGATATGAAGCCCGGCTGGATTCAATTGGACGCTCCGCCGGCGATTACCCTGAACGCAACGATAACCGATTCGGCCGGAAATGATTTTGTCAACAGCAAGCCAGGCTTTATCTCCGGTTATAAATACAAAGACGATGACGGTTTATTGTCCACGACCGGCGACAGGAGCGGATTGCCGAATTGGTATATCAGCCTTTACGCGTCCACTTCCGCGGGCGTGAAAATGTCAGCCACTACCGTAACCGGCGATGACGGGTATTTTGAATTCAAAAATTTGCCGCTAGGAGTTTATATTCTAACGGAAGATATGAAGTCCGGCTGGAATCAATTATACGCGCCGCCGGAAATTACTCTGACAGCCGCGGCAACCAGTTCAACCGATAATAATTTTGTCAATTATTATCCGGAATCCGGCGGTCCGGAATACGGATATTTGAAAATATGCAAATATGTTGACGAAGACGGGGTTTTGGACACCACGGAAGACCAAGAGCCGGTAGGCGGCTGGGAGTTTATCGTTGATTCCGGAATAGCCGCTTCGTCATACCGCACTCTTCCTTTGGATCAAGAAGGCGGCGGCTGCACCGAAAGCATTAAACTGGAAACCGGAGATTATGACATTTCCGAAACTTTGGGGAAGGGCTGGTATTCCATTGAGCCCATAAGCGGAAGCATGACCGCCACCGTGGAGTTTGGCAAAACCACAACCGTTAACTTCTACAACACCCAATACGGCTCAATATCGGGCTATAAATATAATGATCTTAACAATAACGGTAAAATTGACGCGAATGAAACCGGTATATCCGGCTGGGAAATACAGTTAATCGGCTGCCCTTACGCCCCGTTGCAAACCGGCGCTTCAACCTTTTTGCCGAAAAACAGGATTAATCTTGATCCCGCTCCCGATGAAACGGGTTATTGCTCGGTAATCGCCACCACCACGACCGGCGTGAACGGGTTTTACACTTTTGATTATCTGCGGTCGGGCGATTACGGCGTCAGCGAAGCGAGCCGAAACGATTGGACGCAGACATATCCGGAAGATCAAGGCTTCTATTATTTTAACCTGGGAAAAGGAGAGGCGACCACCACCGTAAACTTCTTGAACCATTACGAGAAACCGCCGGTATGCGGCGACGGAATAGTGAACCAAGAAACCGAACAATGCGACGGAAATGACGGAATCGGCGAAAACCAAACTTGCACAAGCGATTGTTTGATAGAAGATGTCCCGTATTGCGGCGACGATGTTTGCGATACCGACGGGGGAGAAAATTGCTCTACCTGCGTCAGTGATTGCGGCGGATGCGGCGGCGGATCGGTGATTATCATATCGGGAGGCCCGGAACCGCCAATCGTATTGGGCGAGGAAGGCGAGCCGATGCTGTCAATTGACAAAACGGTAAATATGAAATTCGCCAATCCCGGCGATGAGATTGAGTATAAGGTGGTTGTCGCGAATAACGGAAACTTAACCGCGTTTGACGCCGTATTGGACGATACCTTGCCGGACGGATTTACTTTTTCCGACGACGGAGCGGCGACCAGAACCGTCAATGTGGGAGACATTAAGTCGGGCGAAATAAAAACATTCAATTTCGCGGTAACAATCGGCGATAATGTTGCTCCCGGGAACTATACCAATATTGCCACGGTAAGCGCGTCCAACCATGATCCTGTCAGTGATTCCGCCGATATTGAGGTAAGGGCGATAGAAGTGCTGGGAGTTGAGCTGGCGGAAACGGGATTTAGCGTTAAGGAATTCGTTCTGCTTGTCGCCGTAATACTCGGTTTATACGGACTTGCCTTGATTTTAAGGCGAAAATACGGATTAAACGAATAATCTAAAAGCTCCGGCAAACGCCGGAGCTTTTCGCGTTATTGCCGCCAAATCTTGTCGCGAGCGAGGTTTTTGGCTTATCAGCCGAATTCGGCGGCGGCCATTTTGCTTTGAGCTTGTGTTTTTTTTATATTTGTGTATAATAAATAGCACGGGAACGCCGTTAAAGCTTGGCGGCGGTCCCGAAACAACAAATTTCCGCGTTTGGCGGAATAAATACGCACCTGTAACAAATCCTTGGGTTTAAGGTGGCCAAGGAACTTCCTAAAGGCAACAGGAGGTTAACAACTCTTTTTTTTATTGCCCGCGAATAGAATAATTTATACTTATATGACCAAAAAAGACAACAAAACAAACGAAGACCAAAAATTCGCCGAATTGGTAAGCAAGGACGCTTTTCAAGCTCCCAAGGTCGGGGACACGGTAAAAGGCGTTGTGCTGTCGGCTTCCAAGTCGGAAGTCAGGCTGGATATTGACGGCATATTGACCGGCATTGTGCGAGGACAGGAGCTTTACGAAGAGTCGGAAGAATACGCCAATTTAAGCCCCGGAGACGAAGTGGAGGCGACGGTGGTGGAAGAAGAAAACGAGAATGGCGAGCTGGAGCTGTCGTTCAGATACGCCGGACAGGAAAAAGCGTGGGAGCTTTTGAGAGACTCTTATAAAAACAAAAAACCGATAAAAGTCAAAATAACCGGAGCTAATCGCGGAGGCTTGGTCGCCAGCCTTGGACAAATCAGCGGCTTTCTTCCGGTTTCCCAGTTATCTCCGGAAAAATACCCCAGAGTTTCGGGGGGAGACAAGGGTAAAATTTTGGAAAAATTAAAATCGTTCGTGGGACAAGAAGTGGAAGTGGTGGTGGCCAATTTAAGCGAAGAAGGCAGGGAAGACAAAATTATTTTCAGCGAAAAAGATGTTTGGAGCGAGAAGCGAAAATCCATGCTGGACCAATACAAAATTGGCTCCACGGTTGAGGGAACGATTTCCGCCATTGCCGATTTCGGCGTGTTTATAAATTTCGGCGATAATCTGGAAGGCCTTATCCATATTTCCGAATTGGCTTGGCAGAGAATTGACAATCCGGCGGATTTATTCAAGGTTGGCGACAAAATTCGCGCGGAAATAATTGACATTAACGGCCCGAAAATATTTTTGAGCGCCAAGAGGTTGATCAGGGACCCGTGGGAAGACGTCGCCAAAAAATACAAAATAGGCCAAACCGTTCAAGGCGTAATCATTAAAGTTAATCCGTTTGGATTATTCGTCAAGCTTGATGATGATATTCACGGATTGGCGCATATAAGCCAGCTCGGCTTGGCTCCGGGCCAAAAAATCAATGACGTGTTCAAAGTTGACGACAAGAAAGAGTTTATCGTCGTTTCCGTAGAGCCGAAAGAGCATAGGCTGGGATTGGAGATTAAGGGCGCCAAAGCGGAAGGCGAAAAACAAGATAAGGACGCCGGCAAGAACGAAGAGAATGGCGGCAAAGCGTCCAAGGACGCCAAGGGCGCCGTGAGAGAGAAAGAAGATGACGGGCAGAAAGATAAGAAGGAGGAAAAGCCTTCTTCCGCCAAAGCTTCGGAGGGCAAGCAAGAAAGCAAAGACGACAATGGCGGCGATAAAAGCGGTGAGAACAAAGAAGCTGACGGCAAAAAAGACAAGGACGATACCGGAAAAAACAAAGAAAAATAATTTAGAGTTAAATTGCCAATGGAAAAAGGGGCCGAACCGGCCGGGATCTTGTGAAAAAATCTCATCCGGCTCGGCCTTCTTTGATTAAGGTCAAAGAAGGCGGACGGGATGCCGTGGAAAAAATACCGTAGGGGCGAACGGCGTTCACCCTAATCCAAGGAGACCAAGTCTCCAATTGGAGACTTGGTCTCTTCGTTTTTTTGCGCTTAACTTTGCCAACCGAGTTCCGTCGCGGTTAATTTTTTTGACTATTAACGTAAAGTATTCTATAATTATTGCAACGGCGTCAAGGCGTGTCGCGTATTCGCGCGACGCGCGAGACGCCCAAGCAAAAAGTTATGGCTTTATCAAAGGAACAAATTAGGCATATCGCCAAACTCGCTCGGCTGGAATTGAGCGAGGCGGAGCTGAAAAAATACGGCGGCCAGTTGTCCGATGTCTTAAGCTACGCCGACCAGCTGCAAGAGGCGGATGTTGAGGGCGTAGAGCCGACGGCGCAGGTTACGGGGTTGGAAAATGTTTTTCGGGAAGATATTGTTGAAGAATGGGACGACGCAGAAGTAAAAGCGGCGTTAAGCCGGGCCCCCGAACTTGAGGATGGGCAGATTAAAATCAAGAGAGTGTTGGGGTGATTGCAAATTCGCGAATCAGGACACAAATTCACAAATACCGTTAAAATATGAGATTAAACGAACTTACCATAAAACAAGCGAGCGAGAAGCTGGCCAAGGGCGAGATAACTTCGGTTGAGTTGACCGAGGCTTGTTTGGCGCGAATAAAGGAAGTTGACGGCAAGATCAGGGCGTGCTTGGTTGTTTCCGAGAAAGAAGCTTTGGAAGAGGCGAAAAAAGCGGATGAAAGGAGAGCGAAGGGCGAAAAAGGCGATTTGCTCGGCATTCCCTATTTATGCAAAATGAATATAATGACCAAGGGGATTGAAACGAACGCGGCTTCAAAGGTTCTGGAAGGATATATCGCGCCTTACGACGCCACCGTCGTGAAAAAACTAAAAGCGGCCGGCGCCGTGCTTTTGGGCAAGGCCAATTTGGACGAATTCGCCCACGGCGCTTCAACGGAAAACAGCGCGTTCGGGCCGACTTATAACCCTTGGGATTTAAAAAGAGTGCCGGGAGGGTCATCGGGCGGTTCGGCCGCCGGAGTGGCGGCGGATATGTGCGTTTTCGCGCTCGGCACCGATACCGGCGGATCGGTAAGGCAGCCGGCTTCGTTTTGCGGAGTCGTCGGGCTAAAACCGACATACGGGCTGGCTTCCCGTTTCGGGCTGATTGCCATGACCTCCTCAACCGATGTTCCCGGCGTTATCGCCAAGACGGTGGAGGACGCAGGTTTAGTCTTATCTGTCATTGCCGGTAAAGATAAAAATGATTCTACGACAACTGAGACCGCGAAATCCGACTTCGCCTCCCCGAAGCCGGACCTCAGCCGTGGTGTGAGGGGACTTAAAATCGGCTTGCCCGAGGAGTATTTTATTGACGGGATTGAAAAGGGAGTCAGAGAGGCGATAGAAGCGGCCATTGAGAAATTAAAAGAGCTGGGAGCGGAATTTACCGAAGTGAGCCTGCCTCACACCAAGTACGCCATACCTGTTTATTATATTATCACCCCTTCGGAAATCAGTTCCAATTTGGCCAGATTTGACGGCGTTAAATACGGATTGTCTCGCAGAGACGAGGCGGCGCCTCATCTCTACGATGTGTACGCGAAGAGCAGGGGAGGCGGTTTCGGGCCGGAGGTAAAGCGAAGGATAATGCTCGGAACTTACGCCCTAAGCGCCGGTTATTACGACGCTTATTATCTGCGGGCGCAAAAAGTAAGAACGAAAATAAAAGAAGAAATGGACAAGGCGTTGGAGAAGGTTGATTGTTTGTTAACGCCGTCTTCGCCGCATCCGGCGTTTAAAATCGGCGAGCAATCCGACGACCCCTTGAAGATGTACTTGGAGGACATTTTTATGTCGGGCCCGTCGCTTGCCGGATTGCCGGCCATGTCAGTCCCGTGCGGATTTGACAACGGCTTGCCGGTCGGTATGCAGTTAATCGGCGGAAGGTTCGGCGAGGCGACGCTTTTTAGAGTGGGAAACTGTTACGAGAGGGCGGAGAAATGGAACAAGAAGAAGCCGAGTATAAAATAAATCAAGAAATTAAAAATTCAAAATTACAAATTACAAATAAATTCCAAATTTAAAACAGTTTTGGATTTTAAAATCGTGATTTATTTTGAATTTGAGATTTCGCGCTTGCGATTTTAAAAATATGCCCGGACAAAAATCATCCAAATTAACAGTCGGAGCGGCATTAACGGCCATTGCCCTTATTTTTATCGCGTCGGTTTTTTTGTTAAATAAAGCAAAATACGAAAAGGCGCGGGAGCGGGCGGCCAAAACCGAAGCGATGAGGATTATTGACGCGAATAAAAACGCGATTGAAAAAGCGGAAGAGGACGCGGGCGGACAGATTGAGCCGATTGGCGAAAACGACCATATATTGGGGAAACTGGGCGCGCCCGTTCAGCTGATAGTTTACAGCGATTTTGAATGCCGATTTTGCGCCGATTTTAACGACACGATAAAGCGAATAGCGAACGAATTCGGCGATAAAGTGGTTATCGCTTTTCGGAATTTCCCTTTGACCGCGATTAACCCTTCCGCTTTGTCGGCGGCCATCGCCTCTGAATGCGCGGCCGAGCAGGGAAAATTTTGGGAAATGCATGACAAGCTGTTTGCCGATAACGCGGAAGGAAATTTCGGCGTGGAACAATTCAAAAAAGACGCGGCCGACATCGGGCTGGAAGTGGAGCGGTTTAACAAGTGCCTTGATGAAGAAAAATACAAAGACAAGGTCGGCGCGCGCGTCAAAGAAGGGGAGGACGCCGGCATACTTGGCGCGCCGCAAACCTATGTCAACGGCCAAGTTTTGCCGGGCGCTTATCCGTTTGAAGACTTTACGGACAGTCAAGGGTACGAGCGAACGGGAATGAAGAATATAATTTTAAAACACTTGAAAAACCGATAAACAATCAAATTGGGAATTTAGAATATTATATGACCAGAAAAATAGTGTTGGCTTCAAAATCGCCGAGAAGAAAACAGATGCTGAAACAAATCGGATTGCGATTTGAAGTCAGGGAAAGTGAATACGAAGAGGATATGGACGCTAAAAACAATCCGTATGAATTGGTTGAATTTTTATCCCTGAATAAAGCGCGGGACGTGGCAAGGCATTACGATGACGCCGTTATTATCGGCGCCGACACCGTCATCGCGCTGGGCGACAAAATTATCGGCAAGCCAAAAAGCCGAAAAGAAGCCAAAGAGATGCTGAGAAGTTTTTCCGGGCGCGAACACAGGGTCGTTTCTGGTTTCGCGATAATAGACGCGAAGAATAATTTGGAAACGGTTGGCCGCGGAGAGGCGGTTCTTAAATTCAGGGACTTGACGGACGAGGAAATTGACAAGTACACGGAACGCGAGGACACCGTTTGTTTTGCCGGCGGATACAATATGTTCGCGCGAGCGCCGATTTTTTTGGAAAGCGCGCGAGGAGATTTTTATTCAATTATCGGCTTGCCGTTAAACAAAATATACGCGGAATTGAAGAAGATGGGCGTGGAGTTTTTTTGACAAACCTCGTCGCCGTTCGGGGCGCGATGGTTCGCGGATTACGATTGGCGATGGGAGCATAATTCATTTTCAAATCATTAAAACGTCTTAAACGCGCCGTCAAAGCTTATTTTGGAAGGGTCGCATAGTGGTCGAGTGCGCCGCCTTGGAAAGGCGGTAGGCCTTCACGGGTCTCGGAGGTTCGAATCCTCTCCCTTCCGCCATTATTTCAGGGGTTGTCGCCGAACAGGACAGCCCCTTAAACGGTTAAACAAAAAACAATTATGGATTTTTTGGATTTTCTATTGCCGGCCATTGAGCATTTTCGCTTTTGGGGATATTGGATAATCTTGTTTGTGTCTTTGGTGGAATCTTTGGCGTTTGTCGGCATCGCGATTCCCGGCACGATTTTCATCGTCTTCGTGGGGTTTATTTCGGCAAAGGGCTTTTTGGACTTGGGGGATCTGGTTTTGTTTGCCGCCGCCGGCGCGATTATCGGAGACGTGTTGAGTTATTATTTGGGAAATTACGTAAAAAATTCTTTCGGAGAGGACAGCAAGATTTTTAAATCAAAATATTTGCGCAGGGGGAAAAATTTTTTCAATAAATACGGAGGAAGAAGCGTTTTTCTGGGCAGGTTTATAGGGCCCATACGGCCGGTCATTCCTTTTGTCGCGGGAATGCTCAAAATGGACAAAAAGACCTTTCTTTTTTGGAATATTTTCAGCGGTTTCGCGTGGGCGGCCACCTTTTCCCTAATCGGGTATTTTTTCGGGGGAGCCGCGGAAATTATCGCCTTATGGATAACGAGAGGAGGCGTGTTCGCCGGAGCGTTCGCCGGCCTTATTTTTGTTTTTTATGTTGTCAGGCGCGTTATGTTTAAAAAGGCTAAAATTCTTTAAGCGGCAAGGCATCGGTCTGATTTTGCGAAATATTTCGCGGCTTTGAGGATTTTTATTTAAGAAATATTTTTAAGCTCAACATAACGCCGATTCCCAGCAAGATATTAAGTAATTGCTTTATTGATTTTTTGAAATTTGTTTCTTTGCGAAGTTCCGGTATTATGTCGGCGGTGGCGATATAGATAAAGCCGCCGGCGGCAAAGGGCAGGATGTAAACGGAGAAACTTTCAATTCGGGCGTTTATCGCGAGGCCGGCGGCGGCGCCGACAATGGCGATTAACGCCGAAATAAAATTAAACAACAACGCTTTCGCCTTGGAGTATCCGGCGTAAAGCAGTATGCTGAAATCGCTTATCTTTTGCGGAATTTCATGGGCGATAACGGTAATAACGGTGGCTATTCCCAAGGGGATATTCGCCAAAAACGCGCCGGCGACAATCAGGCCGTCAATAAAATTATGCAGTCCGTCGCCGATTATGGTCATTTTGCCGATCGGATGGATGTGTTTATGCGATTCCGGATTATGGCAATGATGCCAAAAGATTATTTTTTCCAAAACAAAAAACATCATAATTCCGCCCAGAAGCCAGAACCAAACCGACATATCCGCGCCGGTTTTGTCCACCGCTTCCGGCATAAGATGAATGAAGCTCTCGCCCAGCAGTGTGCCGGCGGACAGGCTCACCAAGAACAAAGTTATTTTTTTTCGCGCCTTTTCTTTTTGGAGAGCCAAAGTTATGATGCCGATAAGAGAAAACAAAGAAACGGCAACCGCGCCCGCGACGGCGTAAAAATAGATTATTCGCATAAAGTGGTCGTAAATTAAATTAGCCTTTATTTATTTTAACATAAAGAACCCCCTTGATAAAGGGGGCGATTATATTGGGATGAAAGTGTAACGCTCTTTTTGCGTAAATTACAAGTTACAAGCGCCAAATCCTAAATAAGCGCCAAATCCTAAATATCAAATTCAAAACCTTAATTAAGCCAATACTATCTTAATATGATGTTTTGAATTTGTTATTTTGAATTTATTTGTTGTTTGGCGCTTGTAATTTGTAATTTTATGGGCTTAACCGTTACACTTTCATCCCAATATTAATCTATAGGATGTAGGTTATGCGCCCATCTTGCGTATTTTCTTGACTTTAGTCTTGTTTTTTGATAAATTAAATGCGCCAAAGGAGTGTATTACTTATCTTAAACGGTTGCTTTAGAAAAGAAATAAGCGGCAACTCCATCGGATACTTGTTTTATTTTAAGCGACTCTCGTGTTTCGGCGGCGCGAGCCTTAATTTTAATCGCGAAAACCAAGATGATTGACAGACTAAAAAATCTAAAATCGCCAAAAGTCGCGGTGATAATATTGGAATTTTTTGCCTTGGGGCTGTTAATATATTTAATCGCCCTGCCTTTTTATCCGTTAATACAATACAAAATAAATACGAGCAAAAACGTTGACGTTGATTATACGGATATCGGCGCCGTTAAAAAAATGACGGAAGAAATCACGGGATTGCGGTCTAATACGGACAACAATGCTTCCGAAG
>JALUVW010000005.1 GCA_027020105.1 Candidatus Falkowiibacteriota bacterium | reverse complement strand
CGCTCTTTTTCGTGATATTTGGTGGACCAGACAGGACTCGAACCCGCCACCCCCTGCGTGCAAAGCAGGTGCTCTACCAGATGAGCTACTGGCCCATTATCAACAAATCTAGTATATATCTTAATGGTATTATTAAATTTAGTCAATGGGGGGCTCAAATCTATTCCAAGCTTTAATTGTTTTGCGTCAAACGCTTTATTTTGTTATAATAAATACACTTAAATCTTTTAATTTAATATTTTATGCCAACGCAAACAAGTGAAATCCGTAAAGCTTATTTATTGAATAAATACGTGATTATAACTCCGGGACGGGCGAACAGGCCCCGCGACGTCAATGAACAAACAGTCATTAAAAGAGTGGGGTCTTGCGTTTTTTGCCCTGAAAATGTCAATAAAAAAAATGTGACGGATAAAATAAACGGCGGCAAAGATTGGAGCGTATTAAGCGTAAAAAATATTTTTCCGGCCGTAACCCTCAACAACGGCAAGGCGTTCGGAACGCAGGAAGTAATCATAGAAACTCCCGACCATAACAAAGAATTGGCCGAATTGCCGGCAAGCCATATTGAAAAAGTTTTGGAAATGTACGCTCGCCGCACCACCGACTTGGAAAAAATCAAAAAAATAAACTACATACTATGCTTTAAAAACCAAGGATCAAAAGCCGGAGCGTCCATAGTGCACTCTCATTCCCAAGTTTTTGCCACGGAAATCCTGCCTCCGGATGTCGGAGAGGAGTTGACATTGGCCAGACAATACAGGGACAAACACCGAACATGCGCTTATTGCGACATTATTAAAAAAGAAATGAAAAGTCCGCGAAAAATATTTGAGGACGAATACACGGCGGCTTTCACGCCTTACGCGAGCGAATACCACTATGAGGCGTGGATCTTTACCAAACGCCATCTGGACAATATTTCCAAATTAAACGCTTCCGAAATCAAGTCGTTCGCCAAGGCGATTAAAAAAATACTCTTAAAGCTGCATAAACTGAATTTGTCTTACAATTTCTTCCTGCATCAGGTCGTTTCGGAAAAAGACCAGCATTTTTATTTGAAAATTCATCCCCGCGACAGCGTCTGGGCCGGCGTGGAGCTCGGATCCGGTTTGGTTATCAATTCCGTGCCTCCCGAAGAAGCGGCAAAATATTACAGAAGCTGAAACTTTATAACTTTATAAACTTTAAACTTTTTAACTAAAATGCCCATACCGCAACTACCCAAAAAAACAAGAAGCGGGCAAGGTTGGCGGGACAGCCGGAAAAAATATTACGTTTCCCGGCCCAAAAGCGGCGGTTCGTATCACGGAAAAAGAAATTATCTGCCGTATAACAAAAGACATTCCCGCGGTATTTTGCCGAAAATATCAGCCAAAACGCTGGTTGGGTTTGTTTTTGTTTTAATCATTGCCGGAGGATTGTTTTCTTTGGCGGCTTTTGCTTGGCTGTCGCGCGGACTGCCAAACCCCAACCAATTAATGGACAGAGAAGTGGCGCAAAGCACGAAAATATTTGATCGCACGGGCGAAAACATACTTTATGAAATTCATGGCGCGGAAAAAAGAACCTTAATCACGCTTGACCAAATTCCGGAAAGCCTTAAGTGGGCCACCATTTCCATTGAGGACAAAAATTTCTACGAACACGGGGGATTCAGCTTGTGGGCCATATTCAGGACCGCGGTTACCAATGTATTGTTCGGGAAAAAAGCCGGCGGCTCAACGCTCACCCAACAGCTTATCAAAAACGCGGTCTTGACCAGCGAAAAAACATACACCAGAAAAATCAAGGAATTGATTATGGCTTATCGCGTGGAAAAGAAATTTTCCAAAGACGAAATTTTGCAAATGTACTTCAACGAGATACCCTACGGCTCAACCGCTTACGGCGTGGAAGCCGCCAGCCAACGCTATTTCGGCAAAAGCGTCAAGGATATCAATTTGGCCGAAGCGGCCATATTGGCGGCCTTGCCCCAAGCGCCAAGCCGCTATTCTCCGTACGGTTCAAACAAAGACGCTCTCATTAAAAGGCAAAAACTTATTTTGGACAAAATGGCGGAATACGGACATATAACCAAGGAAGAAGCGGAACGCGCCAAAGCCGTTGAAGTTGAATTTCAAGAGCCGACGGAAAATATTACGGCGCCGCATTTTGTTATGTATGTCAAGGAAATCTTGGCGGAAAAATACGGAGAAAAAATGATTGAACAGGGCGGGCTGAAAATTTATACCACCCTTGATTTATACAAACAAAAAATCGCCGAAGAGGTTATTAAAGAGCGCGCGGAAAAAAATGAAGAAAAATACAACGCTTCCAACGCCGCCTTGATTTCCATTGACCCCAAAACCGGACAAGTGTTGGCCATGGTGGGATCGCGCGATTATTTCAATGACGATATTGACGGGCAAGTCAATATCACCACCAGTTTGCGCCAACCCGGGTCGTCAATGAAGCCGCTTGTCTATGCCGCGGCGTTTGCGAAGGGCTATACGCCAAACACCATTTTATACGACGTGGTGACAAATTTTTCCAATAATCCGAACGAGCCGTACGAACCGCGCAATTACGACAATAAAGAGCGCGGGCCGGTAACAATCAGAAAAGCTCTTGCCGGCTCCCTCAATGTTCCGGCGGTGAAAGCGATTTATTTGGCCGGCATTGACAATGTGCTGGATTTGGCCGATAAATTCGGCTATACTTCCCTGTCCGATCGCGATCGCTTCGGATTATCTTTGGTATTGGGAGGAGGAGAAGTGAAGCTGATTGAACACGCCAACGCTTTCGGCGTTTTTGCCCGCGAGGGGAAATTCCATCCCGTCACCACCATATTAAAAATAGAAGACAAGGACGGCAAGGTTATTGAAGAATTTAAAGGAAAAAAAGAGAGGGATGTTCTGGACCCGAAAATCGCCCGTTTAATAAATGACATATTGTCCGACAACCAAGCGCGCGCTTACGCTTTCGGAGAAACAAATTGGCTCACTCTCGGTTCGCGTCCGGTAGCCGCCAAAACCGGCACCACCAACGATTATCGCGACGCCTGGACAATCGGCTACACTCCGTCAATCGTTACCGGTGTCTGGGTGGGCAATAACGATAACAGTCAAATGAAACGGGGCGCCGCCGGCGGAGTTGTCGCCGCCCCGATTTGGCACGATTATATGAGCAGGGTCCTGGGAGACACTCCCATAGAGTACTTTAAGAAACCGGAAATAAAAAAAACCGGCAAACCGGTGCTTGACGGGCAAATTGAAGGAAACACAAAAGTGAAAATTGACCGCGCCAGCGGGCTTTTGGCCACCGAATATACGCCGGAAAGCTATATTGAAGAAAGAACCTACACCGAGGCGCATTCAATTTTATATTACGTAAACAAAGATGATCCGTTGGGCCCCGCCCCCGAAGACCCGAGCCAAGATCCGCAATTTGAATTATGGGAAAGCCGCGTTTTGGAATGGGCGAAAAAACAGGGTTTTGCCAGCTCCACGCCTCCCGTTAAATACGATAATCTTCATAAACCGGAAAACAGGCCGAATTTTACCATTGAATCGCCCGCTAACAAGCAAATGATTACGGAACAAATATTGCGCGCCGACATTAAGGCGTCGGCGCCGCGCGGCATCGGACGGGCCGAATACTATATTGACGATAATTTGGTGTACATTAACCGCTCCTATCCGTTTAACCTTGAAAAAAATATTAACTTTTTGCCTAACGGTTTCCATAACTTAAAAGTAAAAGTTTGCGATGATATTGATAATTGCTCGGAAAAAGACCTGGAATTTAACTTAATATTGGACGAAACTCAAAAAAACAACGATATCGGACTGTCTTGGGCCGAATTAAGCGATGGAATAGCATTAAATAATATTGATTTTCCCCTATCCTTAAAAATGAAAATAACCAACCCGTCGCAGGTCGCCAAAGTAAATTTTTACTACCAAGAAGAAGGAAGCGATAAAAAAACGTTAATTAAATCGCACGCGCCGATTGACACCGATTTGGTTGAAATATTTTGGACAACGGTTCCTCCGACAGGAACCTATAAACTGTTCGCGGAGGCAATCGGTTGGAATAATCAACTGGAAAAAAGCGAAGAAATAACGGTTATAATCAACAATACCGAGCAAGGACAATAAACGCGAAACATCCAAATGTCAAAACTCAAATGCTAAATGATTATTTTTTTGGCATTTGGATTTGATTTGGCATTTGGATTTTATCATTTATTATTATAATAGGTCTTGATAATAGCTAAAACGACATCTCTATATCCCCGTTCCCTTGTTTTTATAAAAAAAATTTGATAACATATTGTTTGTGGCCTGATAGCCAAGTGGTTAAGGCAACAGTTTGCAAAACTGTCATTCGTGGGTTCAACTCCCACTCAGGCCTCAAATTAACAATTTATACCCTCGTGAAGGCGTGTTGCCATAGGTTTCCGCAACAGACTTTAGTCCACAGTAATGTGGACTAAAGTCTGATATTTTAGTAATTGTGGATAAGTAACAGCTATTTTAACTTTAGTCCACAAATTTGTGGACTAAAAATGTGGATAACATTGCCTTGAATATTTAAATAAATCCCATTTATCGCTAAAATTAGCGATTATTAAACAGCGCTCTTTAACATTGACTTCCGGCTTTTTGTGTGGTATTATTAATATATAAGCACATTTACAGCAAACAGAAAAATTTTTCTAAATCCATTC
>JALUVW010000004.1 GCA_027020105.1 Candidatus Falkowiibacteriota bacterium | reverse complement strand
TACGACGCGAAAGACAATATGGCCGAATTTCGGGAAATAATGAAAAACCATTCCTCCAAAGCCAGGGTGGAGTTTATTCTAAAAGAAGCCGAAAAGAAGGGGTTGTTAAGTTAAAATTTATTTCAAGCCGCGCTGAACCTCCTCGTCTGTTTGATAACCAATGAGCTTGACTATGAATTCGGCAAAGCCGCCGCCGTCAAAACGGGCAAAGACGGGAATTTCGCCAATAATATGAGAAAAGCCGTCCAAAAGATAAACACGGATTATTTTATTTGCCTGATTGACGATTTTCATTTGGACGGAAAGGTGGATATTTTTCGCAATATCAAGAATAACACGATAATTCCATAACTTGACTTTTAGAATTCTCGTGCTAATATGTAAATATGCTTATAAAAAGGGAAAAATTAAAGGAATTAAGGGACCATTTGAGTAAAAAAGAAATTTCGCTTATTGTCGGACCCAGGCAGGCGGGAAAAACGACACTGATGAAAGAGTTGATGGGCGAGCTTGTTGAACGCGGCAAAAAGACGATTTTTTTAAGTCTTGACTTTGAAAAAGACCGTCCGTTTTTTGATACGCAAATGTTGTTTATAAAAAAACTCAAACTGGAATTCGGCAATTCAGGCGGATATGTTTTTATTGATGAAATACAAAGAAAGGATGATGCCGGTTTGTTTTTAAAAGGCGTTTATGATATGGGCTTGAACTATAAATTTATCGTTTCCGGTTCGGGCAGCATAGAGCTTAAAGAAAAAATACACGAATCCCTGTCGGGCAGGAAAAGGATTTTTGAATTGCCGACGGTTTCTTTCCGGGAATTCGTGAATTTCAGCACCAAATATCGCTATGAGCGGCGTTTGGATGATTTTTTCGGATTGGAAAAAGAAAGAACCGATCTTTTGCTCTCGGATTACCTTAATTTCGGCGGGTACCCGAGGGTCGTAACGGAAAATGCTTTTTCTGAAAAACTGAAAATTATTAACGAAATATACCGCAGTTACATTGAGAAAGACATTTCCTATCTTTTGAAAGTTGAAAACACGGAAGCGTTCAACTCCTTGATTAAAACGCTCGCCGGCCAAATCGGAAATTTGGTGAATTATTCGGAAATCGCGAATACGCTGGGAATTTCGGTTCAAACGGCGAAAAAATATCTTTGGTACGCGGAAAAAACTTTTATAATCAAAAGAATTTCTCCTTTTTTCAGAAACACGAGAAAAGAAATCACCAAATCTCCGATTGTTTATTTTAACGATTTGGGATTAAGAAATTATTCGCTTGGACTGATGGGGGGCATAAAAAACGGCGGCAATATCGGATTTTTATTTGAAAATTTTATTTATCTGGCGTTAAAAGAAAAAATTGATTATGCCGGCGGCGATTTTGTTCCGCGTTTTTGGAGAACAAAAGACAAGGCGGAAGTTGATTTTGTGGTTGATTTGGGCGGAAGCATAATACCGATTGAAGCAAAATACAAGGAATTTAAAAAACCGGAAATAGGGCGGCCAATGAGAAGTTTTATCAAAAAATATAATCCGCGAAAAGCGTTTATCATAAACAAAAACTTGTCGGCTGAATTTAAAATAGGGGATACCAAATTGGAGTTTATTCCGTTTAATGAGTTTATTAAAAACGCTTTCGTGTTGAATTAGCGATAATCCGGCGTTTGGCGACAGTCCTGTTAAATTAAAATTTATTCCAATAACGATATGTCTTTTAATAGCGACAAACAACGGGAGGAGAACAAAGAATGCGCCGTAATCGTGTCGTCTTGCGACAACTACAGCGATGTGTGGGATTCTTTTTTCACCCAATTTTTCAAATATTGGCCGGATTGCCCTTTCCCCGTTTATTTGACGACCAATGAGCTTGACTATGAATTCGGCAAAGCCGCCGCCGTCAAAACGGGCAAAGACGGGAATTTCGCCAATAATATGAGAAAAGCCGTCCAAAAGATAAACACGGATTATTTTATTTGCCTGATTGACGATTTTCATTTGGACAGAAAGGTGGATACCGGCAGAATTTTAAACTTATTGGAAATAATGAAGAAGGAAAAAGCCGGATATTTGCGCTTAAATCCGATGCCCGGCCCCGACTCTGATTTTAAAAATTATTCCGATGTGGGACTGATTTCCGCGGACGCGCGTTACAGGACATCTTTGATGGCCGCTTTTTGGGATAAAAACGTGTTTTTGAAATTATTGGTTGATGGAGAAAACCCGTGGGAGATGGAGGTTCGCGGCACGGAAAGGTCAAGAAATTTAAAAGAGCCGTTTCTGTCGGTCAAAAGAAGTTTATTGTTAAACAGAAACAATAATCCGGCGATAAGCTATTTTCACAATTCCATTAAAAAAGGATGCTGGCATTACGACGCGGTTAAATTTCTCAAAAAAGAAGGCGTTGAAATAGACGGCTCAAAAAGAAAAGTGGAATCTTTCGGCGCTTACGCCAAAAGGAAAATTTTTTATATTCCTTTTTTGGGAAGAATTATTCAGGGAATTTTAAGAAGGGCCGGAATAATAAAATAAAGCGGATGAAAATATTTTACATAGCCAACGCGAGGATGCCGACGGAGAAGGCGCACGGAATCCAAATAATGAAAATGTGCGAAGCGTTCGCGGACGCCGGCGCTACCGTGGAGCTTGTTTTGCCGCGGAGGTTTAATTTTATCAAAAAAAGCCCTTTTGAATATTATGGCGTAAAGAAAAATTTTAATATCACGAAGCTTCCTTCGCTTGATCTGGTGAGGTTCGGGAAAATCGGCTTTTTAATTCAGTCGCTTTCATTCGCTGGCGCCGCCCTTGGGTATGTCATGTTTAAAAAAGCGGATATTATTTATTCACGCGACGAATTGCCGCTTTTTTTGCTCGGTTTTTTCAAAAAAAATATTGTTTGGGAGGCGCACGCGCCGAAATGGAATTTTGCGGCGAAAAGCATTTTGAAAAAACGCCGAAAAATTATCGCGATAACGCGCGGGCTGAAAAATTTTTACGCGGAAAAAGGCGCGGAAGAAAACAATATTTTTATCGCCCCCGACGGCGTTGATACGGCGCGTTTCGGCGGCGAGGGGAAGAAATCGGAAGCGAGAGAAAAGCTGAAACTTCCCCAGGGCAAAAAAATAGCGGTTTACACCGGGCATTTGTACGCTTGGAAAGGGGCGGACACTTTGATAAAATCGGCGGAATTTTTGGGCAAAGATATTTTAGTTTATTTGGCCGGAGGGACGGCGGGGGATATCGCCCGCGTTAGAAAAGAATTGCCGGCGGGAGGAAACATCGTTATCGCCGGCGCGAGGCCGCATTCGGAAATTTCCGATTGGCAGAGGGCGGCGGACGCGCTGATTCTGCCCAACACGGCGAAAGACGATGTTTCAAAATATTACACTTCGCCGATGAAGCTTTTTGAATATATGGCGAGCGGAACGCCGATTGTTTCCTCGGATCTGCCTTCCATTAGGGAAATTTTAAATGAAAGCAATTCCATTTTGGTTGAGCCGGACAATCCCGAGGCGTTGGCGGCGGGAATTGAAAGAGTTTTGAACGATAGGGAATTGGCGGAGAAAATTTCCAAGCGGGCCTTCGCCGACGCCCAAAACCATACTTGGGAGAAAAGAGCGAAGAGAATATTGGCTTTTATCGCCGGCCGAGCCGAAACAAAAGAAACGGCAAAAATGTCGGCTTAAATTTGAATCCAATTCGGCGGACAGGGATTATCATCCGTTCTTGCCGGATCAGCGAACCATTGTTTGGGAGAGATGATTGTTTTCTCCTTGTTTTTGTTTAACCACGCGCCCCACCAGCTGAAAGAACTGTTGGCGATAATATTATTTTCGCATTTGCTCATCAAAACCATTTCCTCGCAGTCTTTCAGCCCGTTGCCGCTCACGAAGAGCGTTTGATGCTTTGTTTTTATGTTTGCCTTCGCCCAATGTATATCGTCGGAGAAAATGAAAATAACCGGCGATTTTGTTTTCGCGCCGATAACGGCGATCGCTTTCTCGTAATAACGCAAATCGCAAACTCCGTGGCATCTGTTGGTTTTTTCATCGTGGACATAATCGCCTCTTCGTATATGCAGGGAAACGGAATGCCCGGCTTTTGAAATTTTATCGGCCCATCGCTCGTATTGGCCGGATTTTCGTTTTAAGGTAAAATCTTTCCGTATTACCGCGCCGACTTCTTTGAAATATTTTTCGTTTTGCCAATTTCCGTTCAGGTAAATATTTTTTTTCAGCTTTAAAATATCCGCGCAAAATCCGAAATAAGGTTCGCGGACGTATATTTGTTCGCGCTGAGGCTTTTTCGCTTCCATATCCCTGAAAAATTTTCTGTATATCCTCCACATTATGTTTTTTGACGCCATATCCGGCAAATTTATTTTTTTAAAATCTTCTTTTTCCGCGAAATTTTCTTCTATATTAAAACATCCGAGAGAATATTTTCTCGGCGTATCGTTTTTTTTCAGATTGTCGTAGGCGGATATGTCCAATTTAAGCTCGGTTTCGTTTAAAAGAGACAAGCGCCTTCCGAGAGCGTATTGGAACATTTGATTGCCAAGGCCGCCTTGCAGTTTCGTTATTATCATATTGGTTGAACTTTAAAGAGAATAATATAATTTTTCGTATTCTCGCGCTATTTTTTCCCAAGTAAATTTTTTCTTCCATGCCCGATGCCCAGCTTCGGCCAATTCGCGGAGCGTTTCCTTGTCGGAATAGATTTTTTCCAGCAAGAGGGACGAGTCTTTTATTTTCGCTTTTGATAAATTGTAGTCTTTGTCCAGGTTCAGCTCTCTGAACAAAGAAAGGATTTTTTTTGCCGTTTTTTTAAGCAACGCGCGCGGAAAATTATCCAAAGAAGCGCCTTTTACGGTCGGCAAGAGCAGCCCGCCGCCGGACCATTTTATTATTTCTTTCGCGTTGCCGACATCCGTAACCAAAAAGGGAGTTTTTGAGGCCATCGCCTCAAACAATACCACGGGCGAACATTCCGCGTTGGAGGGGAAAAGAAAGAGGTCGGCGGACAAAAAAGCCGAAACGGTTTCCCGGCGCGAAAGCTCCGCGACGATTATCCGTTTGCCGGTTTTTGATTTTGCCCGTTTTTTACATTCTTCAAGGCACCTTCCCTTATTGCCGACGATAAGCAAGGTCGTTCCGTTTATTTTGGCTTTGTTGAATATTTTAATCGCTTCCCTGTGGCCTTTTCCGCCGGTATGGGAGCCCACATGCAGAATTAAAAAATGATCGCGCGGAATGCCGAGCTTTTTTCTTATGTCAACCGCGTTTTCGGGGGAAAATTCTTCCGCGCTCGCCCCATTGGGAATAACGGTTATGTTTTCCGCTCCGGATTCGCGCGCGCTGTTTATGTCTTGGTAATCGCTTGACAAAAAAACATTGGCGTTAAACCGCTTAAACCAGTTGGATTTCATTTTTTCGTAATATTCACGGTATTCGCGAAGATAAAAAGCGGAAAAACCGGTGGGCACAAAAACTTTTTTCGCTTTTATTTTATCCAAAACAAGCAAGGCGGCGTCCGTCATCGGCTGTTGGGCGGCAAAATTTGTTATGATGTCAAAATCGGAATTTATCAAAAAATTCTGGTATTTTTCTACTTCTCCGGACATTCCCGAAACGAAGTTTCCGGCAATGTTAAATTCTTTTATTTTTACGCCGTTCAAATCCGGATTATATCCCTCGGGAAGTTTTCCCGTCGCCACCGTAACATTATGGCCGAGTTTGGCAAGATTTTCGGACAACTGTTTGACCACCTCATACATTCCGCCGGTTGACGGGTGGTATTTTTTTACCGTGTGCAGTATTTTCATTTTGTTTTTAACTTTTTAGGAGATTTTATTTAAACGATTTATCTTGTTTATGAAGATGTAAAAAATTTTTTTAAACGCGCCATACAATCTTGGATATTTTTTATTTATATAATTCATAAAAGGCATTCGTTTTTTAATTCTTTGGATGGATTCAGGGTCAATTACGGCGCCTCCGTATTTTTTGAATATTTTTTTTCTGTCAGATAAAAATTTTTTTTGCCGTGATCCCGATTTTGATTTTTCCCAGATTCTGAAGCTGGAGAGTGTTTTCGGCACATATAGCGTTTTGCCGTTTTTAAATATTCTAATCCATAAATCATAGTCCATCGCGTAATGCAGGTTTTCATCTAACGGGCCAACTTTGTTTAATATTTTTTTAGAAAAAAAAGTTGACGGCTGGAATATATAGCATTTGCCTTGCAATAATTTTTCTAAACTCACGGAGCTGTATGTGGCTATTTTTTTCTTGTTAGCGCTTTCATTAACGACGCATCCGTCTCCATATATCAAATCAGTGTCAGGGTTTTTTTTGTATATCCTGGCGACAAGGCTAAAAACATCCGGCATATAGTAATCGTCGGAATTAATCCATGCCAAAATATCACCCTTGGCGATTGCGAATCCTTGGTTGATAGCGTGAGATTGGCCCCTGTCCGGTTTGGACCACCAGCGATATTCAATGCCGCGGCATTTAACGGGGTATTTTTTTGTTTTTAGCAGTTCATCGTATTTTTTGATAATTTCTACGCTCCCATCGGTTGATCCTCCATCGGCAATAATGTAGTCAATGAAAAAATCGCCTTCTTGCGAGAGAACGCTATTTATGGTTTGTTCTATGAATTGGCCCTGATTAAGCGAGGGGGTTATTATTGTTATTGTGTTGTTCATATACCCGTTTGTAAACATTAAAAGTTTCTTGCGCCGTTTTATTCCATGAAAAATGTTTAACCCTTTCAAATCCTGTTTTTACGTACTCGGAGTTTCCGCCCTCGGATATCGCTTGTCGTATTTTATTCGCCATATCGTCAATATCTCTTGGATTAAAATATATCGCCGAATCTCCGGCAACTTCCGGGAGTGACGAGACATTGGATAAGGCCATGGGCGTTCCGCACGCCATTGCTTCCAATATTGGGATGCCAAATCCTTCGTACAAGGAAGGAAAGACAAATGCCGCGGCGCAATTATACAGCATAATCAATTCATTGTCCGGCACAAAACCAAGATTATAAATTCTGTTTCTTAAACTTAAGCCGTTAATAATGTTATTTTCTTCTTCGGTAAATTCGCCTCCGCCTACCACCACCATGTCCAGATCCTTATTGGTTAGGATGTTAAAAGCGTAAAGGAGCGTTGAAAAATTTTTATACCCTTTTCTTCCTCCAACATACAGTAAATATGGTTTTTGTATATTTATTCTTTTTAAAAAATTTTTTTTTACGGTTTCGTCGGTAATTTTTTTAAAATTATGATTAACGCCCAAGTGGATTACGGAAACCTTGTTTTTGTCTATATCGTAGTAATTAATCACATCCTGCCTTGTATGCTCCGAGACGCAAATAATAGCATCGGACGAGTCAACGCATCGTTTTTTTCTTTTAATGAACTCCATATCCGGTTTTTTATTGAAAAAAGCGGGGAATTTTTCATAAGTCATATCATGTATTGTGAGCACTTGAGGAATTTTCAGATTTTTATAAGTGGTAAAATAAGTTGAGTGAAATATTCCTTCTGTGATTTTCCCCCAGTATTTGTTTTCCGTGTATTTATTTATAAATTGCGCCAGATATCGCGACACTCTGTTATGGTATCGCGTGTTTAGATGTTTGCCAAAAATAATGTTGATATTCTTTGCTTTTGGCAAGACGCCTCTTGGTTTCTTGGGCAGCATTATTTCAATATTAATTTTGTCATTCAAATTGCCCAATAAGGAAAGGTATTCATTAAAATAACGAGATATGCCTCCTGTTTTTTGTAAGCCGTAAATTATGCCGTCTATGTGTATTTTCATAATGTCACAAATTAAGCGAGGATTAATATGCTTTGATTTATTATATTGAATTGCCGCCAAACCATTTAGATGGCGGATAAAACGCGTTTACCGTATTTATTGGGCTTGGGCCTGATGTTTAAAAAGCAATTTAAGCATTTTTTGATTTCACCTGAGGTTAAATTGAGTTTCTTCTTCTATAAATTTTGCCGCGATATCATTATCGTCATTATGAAATATGCATAAATCATAATAAAGGAAGCCGCCTTTTTTATTTTTAATATACGCGTGAAGCTGCCTGATGAGCTTGTCATTCATTAATTCGGTTGAAAGCAAAAATCTTCCAAAATTATCATAAAACATAATTTTGTTATAACCGATGTCTTTTAAAATTTTTAAGGTCGATAATCCGTCATCGTTGATATTAGACAGATAAACTTCGTCATACTCAATAAATAATATTGGCTTTGTTTGTTTTATGTAATTTAATCCGCCTCTTATTATTTTTAAATCATATCCATCGGTATCTATTTTAAGAATTTTTGCCGACCGGAAACTTGAATGCGTGTTTATAAATTTATCTAAAGTTGTTAATCGTATTTTATCGTTAGATTTAATTATTCTTGCCGTCCCATCTTCTTTTATTGTTGCGGCATTAACCACTTCTGATTCCTCGCCTAAGAAATATTGAAATATTGAAACATCTTTAAATTGTTGAATATTTTGATTAAGTAAATCAAAGTATTCAGCATCCCCCTCAATGCAAACAATCGGAAAATAACTTTCTTTTCTTAGCAGAGCTACTGTATCCCCCACATTTGCTCCCACATCTATCAGAAGTAAATCAGGATATTTTTCTTTTGCTTTAGACGCGAGCCTTGGCAAGTTGGCTGAATAGTTGGGCCATTTTTCCAAGATTTTTGGCAGAGCGTGGTCCGGTTTAAGTTTAATTTCAAAATTGCCTATTTTTATTTTTTGTGAACCTAAAAAATTTTTTTGTTTTTTGGGTATTTTTGATATTTGCAAGCCGAAAAAAGAAAATACTTGTTTTATTATTGTTTTTAGCATAGTGATTCAAATTTATTATGATAATACTTTATATTTTAATATTCTTAAAATTTAATAAAACTCAGTTATTATCTTTTTTTATTTTGTCTATTTTTTTTATAATTTTATATGTTGCTTCTTTTATGAATTCCCTATCAGCAGAAGATAATTCTTCGCCATTAGTAATTTTCCCCTTTCTCACGAAGGCAAATTTCTCATACTTTTTCATTGAATAACTTCCTGTAGTTTGTTCTAATTTTTTCATGTTTGAAAAATCTGATTTTTCCACTGCTTCTTCTAGTATTTTTGGCATTATATTAAAGCCCATTAAATTAAACATTTTTCTTAACTCTTTCTCGGGATTTTGCCTGAAATCTTCGTAGAAAAATATATGCAGCCTTTGAGAAGGAAGGCTTTCATTTAACCAGCTTTCAGTATGTTTGCACCACGCTTTTATGCCATACTTTTCATCTCTTATGAATGATGAGATGCCCTTATTATATTGATTCAAATTTTTCAGATAATGAAAATAAGAAATCATAACATCGGCTGGATTTCGTATAAGCATAAAAATATATCTGTAATCTTTTGTAAAGCTATTATGGCTTTTTACGATTTTTCTAAAAGGGTAGTATTCTATGCTTGGAGGGGCGTAATCGCTTATTTCTGGGACGAAAAAATGAATATTAAAAAAATTAACTTCCATTTTTAGGTTTAAATAACTATTTATAGTATTCGCTATCAAGAAAGAAACCCAAGTATTTCCAGATTTTGGAAATGATACTAAATAAATATTATCAGTTCTGTTTTTCGGCTTCTCTATGGCTTTGCTTTGCCTGAAAAACATAATTTTTTTTAGCCGGGTTTTCATTTTTTGCGCTATTTTGTACATAAGACATAACTTAATTATTTATAAAAGAATAGGATGTCGTTATTATGTTAAAATTTTTGTCCGGTGATATTTTATAATTATATTTTATATTATTGCTTTTAACTTTTAACATTATTGAGTTCGCGATAAAATCTTGCCATTTTTCATCTTTAAACAGAGCAAGGTTTAGATAGTAGGAATCCTCAGTTAAATTGATTTCGCCTGTTTCGCAGATGATTTCTCCGTTTGGCTTTATGGCCGAAAAAGTATTTTTTGTTACAAGATTATCCAATCTCAACACCGGAATTTCTTGCCGGTTTCTTAATGTAAGTATTATTCTAACATTTGAAATGCTCCTTTTGAAATCACTTTCATACCTGAGAGATATTTTTAACTTATCTCCACTTTTTATTTCTTCGGAGTTTTCACTATTGGTAATTTTTATATCGGTAAACCTGATTAAGCCAATTCCTTTTCTGTCCTTTCTGTCTTTCAGGGGTGTTTTTGACACACTCGTTCGGCTGTTTAAATACCTTTCAACAACTTCCTTTGCCTCGCCGATCATTTTAATCTCGCCTCCCTCAAGCAGTACGCATCTTTTGCAGAGGTTTTGAATAGCGGCCATATTATGGCTGACAAAAAGAATGGTCCGTCCGGCGGTTTTCGTCACTTCGTCCATTTTGCCGAGGCATTTTTTTTGGAATTCCGCGTCGCCGACGGCCAGCACTTCGTCAACTATCAAAATATCCGGCTCCATGTGGGCGGCGACGGCGAAGGCGAGGCGGACATACATTCCGGAGGAATATCTTTTTACGGGGGTGTCAATGAATTTGGCGACTCCGGAAAACTCCACTATATTGTTAAATTTGGCGCTTATTTCTTTTTTTGTCATTCCCAAGATCGCGCCGTTTAAAAATATGTTTTCCCTGCCTGTAAGTTCCGGGTGGAAGCCGGTGCCGACCTCCAAGAGGGAAGCGATTTTGCCTCTCATTTTTATTTCGCCGGTCGTGGGCGGAGTTATCCGCGACAAAATTTTCAAGAGCGTGGACTTGCCGGCGCCGTTTGCTCCGATAATCCCGATCGCTTCGCCTTTTTCCACCGTGAAATTAATATCTTTGAGCGCCCAAAACTCTTCTTGGCCCGCCTTGCCGACCACGGCTTTCGCTTTGTGTTTTACGAATTTGAACGGATTTTTGGCTATATTGGTCAGGACATCGCGCAAGGCGACATACCCGCCCTTTTCGTGGGTGATATTGTATTTTTTTGATATGTTTTTTACTTCAATAATCGGGTCCATAACTTAGTTAAAAGTTTATAAAGTCTGTAAAGTTGTAAGTTAAATATTTATTAAAAATGTTTATTAAATTTTTTTGAAGTATGCCAACTTTCCATTTTACGCGTTTCATCGGAATTGTGAAAGCGTTTCTATTTCCCATGGGTATAATTGTTTAATATTTTTATATTTACTGTCTTTTTTATTCAAGGTTACGCAAAAAATATTTTTTGCGTCGTATTTTTCGCTGAAATAAATTAAATTTTTCACCGTCCTGTCATTATAGTTTAATTTTACCTCCATTGGAATTAAATTTTTGAGATTAATGATAAAGTCAACTTCTTGTTTCGCCGCGGTGCGCCAAAAATTAATATTTTGCGCGTTGAATTTTCTCCGCAAGTAAGAATATATTGAATTTTCAAAAAAATTTCCGCTAAATTCATCGGACAACTCTTTATTTTTCAGTATATTTAATATTCCCAAATCTTCAAAATATATTTTCGGCATTTTACTTAATTCACTGCGAATATTTTTATAATAAGGGTGGATTAATTTAATAATATAAGTATTTTCCAAAATAAAAAGATACTCTTCAATGGTTTGGCGCGCGATACCCAATGTTTCCGACAATTCATTTACATTAAGCAGTTGCCCAGATTGCGATGCTAAATATTTCAAAAGATTATTGAACTTGTTTATGTTTTTTATATTCGCTAAATCTTTTATATCTTTGTAAATGTATTTTTCTATTATATTGTTTAAATAGGTTTCTTTTAGCTGGACATTATCCGTTAACACGATTTGCGGATAGAACCCGTACAGAGCGTATTCTTTATAAAGTATTTTTAATTCGCTGTCAGCCAGCTCCGAGTTTGATGTTAAATTATATTTTAAATTTTTAAAATCTAAAAATTCCTTAAAGCTTAAACCGAAAATTTCCAAATCAATAACGCGGCCGACCAAGGAGTCTTTGAATTTTGATTTAACGGCAAAACTTGAAGATCCCGATACTATTAATTTATACTTATTTTTATAATGGTCGTATAAAATTTTCAGCAAACCGGACGGGTTGTTCAGATATTGTATTTCGTCTATGAATATATAATTTTTTTTATTATTTTGCGGCTTTTTTTTAGCTTCAATATATTTGATAATTTCTTCATATCCTTTGTTGCATAAATCTAAATATTTTTCTTTTTCCAAGTCAAAATAAAAAATATTATCAATATTTTTATTCTCAAGATATTTAATCGCCATTTTCATCAAAGTTGTTTTACCGACTTGTCTGGCGCCATGCAACACAATAATCTCCGGAATCTCAATATAATCAATAATTTTTTTAAATATTTCCCTATTTTTATAATCTGGCATATAGTTATTTTATAGTTATATTTTACAAAATATTAAATAATTTGTAAAGTGTATTTTACAAAATATTAAATAATTTGTAAAGTATAGCAAATTGACGGTTTACAGGGGGCTTTCGCTTTGTGTTTTACGAATTTGAACGGATTTTTGGCTATATTGGTCAGGACATCGCGCAAGGCGACATACCCGCCCTTTTCGTGGGTGATATTGTATTTTTTTGATATGTTTTTTACTTCAATAATCGGGTCCATAAAGTTAGAAAATATTTAAAAAACTGTTGAATGTTAAAAATTTGATTTTATCTTTGTCTTCCTCTAAGTTGAGATTAATTAAATACGCGTTTTGGCAATTTATATTTTTTATATGGCAGAAATTAATCAGCGCCCGCCCTCCCGCCGGCTTGTTGAATGTTTTGTATTTCACTTCAACAGGGTAAACAACGGCGTTTTTTTCAATAATAAAATCAATTTCCGCCTTATGGGTTGTTCGGTAAAAAAAGATGTTTTCTTTTCCTAAGGCGTATTTTAGCTCCAAATAAATAAAATTTTCAAACATATTTCCGTTATCCGCTCTATCGGGCGCGTCGGTAAAGTTGTTTAGTATTTGATTTCTGACACCAAGATCAAACCAATAAATTTTTGGCATCTTTGTTATTTGGGAGCGAATATTTTTATTATAGGGGGGTATTTTATCTAAAACGAAAGTGTGCTCCAGTAAATTAAGGTAGGACTGCGTGTCCCTTCTTGAAATGCCGAGCGTGTTGGTAAGTTCGTTAATGTTTAACAGGCATCCGATTTGACTCGCCAACGCCTTGATTAGTTGGTTGAATTTCAGCAGATTGTTAATTTTTCCGATATATCTAATGTCTTTGTTGATATAATCGTTTACATAATTTTTCAATAGAGTTTTCTTGTCCTCATAATCGGAAGTTAAAACCACCTTAGGCATTCCGCCAAAAAGTAAATACTCGTCCAGCAGTTTTTTGAATTTATTCTGAAGTTCGTTCGGTATATTCTCTCGCCTGTAGTAGATTTTATCTTCAATTTGCTTGAAATCCAAAAATTCTTCAAAGGTTAGCGGATTTATCATGAACGCCACCTTTCTCCCGACCAGAGAATCCTGTAGTTTCGCTTTTAATTCCAGCGACGACGATCCTGTCGTAATCAGCTTAACGGCGCTTCTGTGCTCGTCATAAAGATGTTTTAAAAAGTTGGAGGGGTTGTCCAAATATTGGATTTCGTCAATTAAAAAATAATTTTTTGCGGCCTTATTTTTGATGTATTTCAATATGTTTTCAGGGGATTTATTTAAATCGTCCAAAATCTCCAATTTTTCCAAATTCAAGTAAAAAATTTGATCTTCTCCAATCCCGTTGTTTTTTAATTCCTTTTGTATTAATTTCAAAATTGAAGTTTTTCCAACTTGTCTTGGGCCGTTTAAAACGATTATTTCGTCTTTAAACAGCCATTTATTGATTTTTTCTTGAATTTTTCTATTATAGAGCATATTTTTCATTATTTCGTAAATTTAACCGCATATTTTTTATAATTATATCAAAAATTATGCTTTTTGTAAACTTATACAATATCCGCGAAATACCTTTCCGTTTTTTTGAAAAATACTATTCCTATCGCGAGCAAAATTGAAACGGCTATGAACGATATTCCGAGAAGCTCCCAGTTAATAGGTGCGTTGCCGAAAAGGGAAGCGCGCGCGGCTTTTATTACGCCTGTCATCGGATTTATCGCCAACAGCCAAGAATATTTTCCGGCTATGCTTGCCGGATAAATGACGGGCGTTATGAAAAGCAGCATTTGGATAAAGTAGGGGAGAATATACCTGACATCGCGGTATTTGACATTGATGGACGCCAAAAAAAGCCCCCCTCCGACCGCCGCCATAAATGTTATGAGCAAAAGCAGGGGCAGTATCAAGAGGCCGAGCATATTGGGGGCGTATCCGTAGTAAACCATCATTCCGGCCAGTATTACCGAAGAAATAAAAAAATCAACGAATTTGGTTAAGACTCCCGATATCGGCAATATCAGCCGCGGAAAATACACTTTGGTGATTATGTTGGCGTTTCCGACGAGCGAGGAGCTTGTTTGCGAGAGCGCCGAGGAGAAAAATTGCCAAAACAAAAGCCCGGCGTAAACGAATATCGGGTAGGGAATTCCGTCCGAAGGCATTTTCGCCAGCTTGCCGAAGAATACGCTGAAAACCACCATTGCCGTGAATGGCTGGAATATCGCCCAAAGGATGCCGATGGCGGTTTGTTTGTACCTTACTTTAAAATCTTTCCAGGTGAAAAAATACAGCAATTCCTTGTATCGCCAAATTTCTTTGAGGTCTTCCCAGCTGATGGTTTTTTTCGGTTTAATTATCGTTAAGTTCATATAAGTTTAAAACTTTTGAAATGTTTTTTAAGAAATATTCTATCGGCAATGCTGTTATTTTATCATAATAAAGCTTTTCTTTCCCGCCGTAGAGCAAAAACGCTTTGGCGTTCGGGTAATCTTTTAAAAATAATTTTAGTCCTCTCAAGTCTTTGCCGGAAATATTTGATTTTCTTTTTATTTCTATCGCGATTAACCCCTTTTCTCCGTATAAAATAAAATCAACCTCCGCGCCGCCGACGGTTTTCCAGAAATATATTTTATATCCCAAGTTTTCATAATCATTTGTTGCCCTTAATTCTTGCAGGATTAATGTTTCCAGTCCAATGCCGTCGGTTTCTTCGGGAAGATCCAGCGGTCCGGCCGGTTTGATAGTTCTGTAAATGCCGGTGTCAAAATAATAAAATTTATTATGTTTGATATTTCTTCTTTTTGATTTTTTTGTGAACGACGGCACGAAATAAGCCATTAATAAATCTTCCAGGATTGAAAAATAATTTTCCGCCACTTTGCGGTTAATGGAACATTCTCTTGAAACTTCGGAAATGTTTAAAACAGACCCTTGTGAAAAGCTGGCCACCTCCAAAAATCGGCTGAAAGCGGATAAATTTCTGGTTAGCCCTTCTTGAAAAACCTCTTGATTCAGGTAGGTAGCGACATATGATTCCAAATATTCTTTTTCATTTTTTTCACTGTAAACCGCCGGCATATTCCCGAATTTTAAGGATTTTCGCAAATTAAAATCTTCGCCCAGCTCTTTGACCGTCAAAGGATGCGCGTAATAAGTCAGCGCTCTGCCGGCGAGCAAGTTTGTTCCTTCTTTTTTTAACTTTCTGGCGTTTGATCCGGTTAAAATAAATTTATATTTTTTATTTTCAATTAAGCGATGGACTTCATTCAGTAATTCCGGCACTTTTTGTATTTCATCTATTATAATCCAATCGGAAAAATTATTGGGAATAAATTCTTCCAGTCTTTCAGGGCGCGCCAATAAGGAGTTATAGTTGCTTGATTTGAGCAAGTCAATATAGACCGCTTTGGGGAAATTATCAATTAACCAAGTGGTTTTGCCTGTTCCGCGCGGACCAAATAAAAAAAATGACTTGTTGTCGGGGAATTTCAGTTCTCGTTGGTATTTTTTACCCATAAAAATGTATTTTTATACTTAATAACTCCAATTTAACAATATTTTTGGAGTTTGTCAAGTCATTTTTAATAAATTTTCTTCCTGATAAGTTTTATAAACTTTCTCTATTCCTTGTTTTAATTTTGTTTTATGCTTCCAGCCAAGAGCGCGCAGGCGGCTTACATCCAGCAGTTTTCTGGGCGTTCCGTCGGGCTTGCTTTTGTCCCATATTATCTCGCCTTTGAATTCGGTTATTTCTTTGATTATTTCCGCCAGCTCTTTAATGGAAATATCTTCACCAACGCCGATATTTATTATTTCGGACTCATTATAATTGTTCATTAAAAAAACGCAGGCATCTGCCAAGTCGTCAACATAGAGAAATTCCCGCCTCGCGGCGCCGGTTCCCCAGACTTCAACTTCTTTTTTATTGTTAATTTTCGCCTCGTGGAATTTCCTGATAAGGGCGGGCAGGACATGGGATGTTTTCAGGTCAAAGTTGTCATTCGGCCCGTAAAGATTGGTGGGCATTACCGAAATAAAATTTGTTCCGTATTGTTTATTGTATGACTGGCATTCTATTACGCCGGCAATCTTGGCGATGGCGTACGCTTTGTTGGTTGGCTCCGGTTTTCCGGCCAATAAGTATTCTTCCTTAATCGGCTGCGGGCAATTTTTCGGGTAAATGCAGGAACTTCCGAGAAACAGCAGTTTTTTTACTTCGGTTAAATACGCGTTATGGATGATATTATTTTGAATTGTTAAATTTTCGCGGATGAAATCCGCCGGATAGGCGTCGTTCGCCAGTATGCCGCCGACTTTGGCGGCCGCCAAAAAAACATATTCGGGCTTTTCCGACTCAAAAAAATTTTTAACGGCAACGCCGTCCGATAAATCAAGCTCTTCTCTGGTTTTTAAAATCAAATTATCGTATCCTTCTTGTTTTAATTTTCTAACCAAGGCCGAGCCGACCAATCCTCGGTGTCCGGCGATGTATATTTTTGATTTTTTGTTCATAGTAATTATTTCTACCGAGCTTTAGCTCAGGGTTTTGCGGCTTTAGCCGCGGTGGACAGGCGGCTAAAGCCGCGGAACCCGCCCCTCCTCTCGCGGGAGGAGTGGCGGTAAAAGCATGGAAAAGGCCGGCAGAGAGATAGGTGTTTACGCCTTAAATCCGTTATTTTTTAAATGAAGTTCTTTTTGGGCTTCCTCCAAGTCGTGCTCAACCATTTCTTTGACAAGTTCTTCAAAACTTATTTTCGCCTCCCAGCCCAAAATTTCCTTCGCCTTTTTTGCCTCTCCCAGCAATGAATCAACTTCCGCGGGGCGAAAATATTTCGGATCAATTTCTATGATTGTTTTGCCGGTTCGCGCGTCAATTCCCAATTCATCCGCGCCTTCTCCCCGCCATAAAATTTCAATGCCCAATTCCTTAAAAACGATTTCGCAAAATTCTCTCACCGATCGCTGTTTTCCCGTGGCGATGACAAGGTCATACGGTTTTTCCTGCTGAAGCATAAGATGCATCGCTCTGACATAATCTTTGGCATGCCCCCAGTCGCGTTTGGCGTTGATATTTCCGAGATACAGCTTGTCTTGGAGGCCAAGTTTTATCCTTGCCGCCGCCCGCGTTATTTTTCTGGTGACGAATGTTTCTCCGCGGCGAGGGGATTCATGGTTGAAAAGAATGCCGTTGGCGGCAAAAATTCCGTACGCTTCGCGATAGTTGACCGTAATCCAATACGCGTAAAGTTTGGCGGCGCCGTACGGGCTGCGCGGATGGAATTTCGTGTTTTCGTTTTGCGGAGGGGGAGCGGCGCCGAACATTTCCGAGGTGGACGCTTGGTAGAATTTTGTCTTTTTTTCAAGCCCGAGCAGTTTAATCGCTTCCAGAATTCTTAACGCTCCAATGGCGTCGGAGTTGGCGGTGTATTCGGGCGTTTCAAAAGACACCTTTACATGGCTTTGCGCGCCGAGATTGTATATTTCATCCGGTTGGATTTCTTGAATTATTCTTATTAAATTGGTGGAATCGGTCAGATCGCCGTAATGCATAATAAACTTCCTGTCTTTTTCATGCGGATCAACATATAGGTGGTCAACTCTGCCGGTATTAAAAGAAGAGGAGCGGCGTTTAATGCCATGCGTCTCGTAACCTTTTTCCAAAAGGAGTTCGGCCAAATATGAGCCGTCTTGGCCGGTTATTCCCGTTATTAAGGCTTTTTTCATAAAATATAATCCGAATGACCCGAGACCCGAATAAATATAATCCGAATGACCCGAATTAGTATCCGAATGCCCCGAATAAATATAATCCGAATGCCCCGAATAATATAATCCGAATGCCCCGAATTGGTATCCGAATGACCAGAATGTATGACTTTAATCTTGTCTTACCATTTATTAATCCTGTCAACCACTTTTTTCTTTATGTTTAAATAAGACTTGATGGCTTTTTTTTCCACTTCAGGGGATACTAAACGCAGTATTTCTTTTCCCAGTATGCGGTATTGCCCGCCCACTTTGTTGGCTTTTATCAACCCTTTTTTAAGCATACGCTTAATAGTGCTATTGCTTATTTTTAATAGCTTTCGCGTTTCGTTGGTTGTGTAAACCGCGTTTGGTTTTATTTCGTTATTCTCCATAATGTTATTATATATCAAGGTGTCAAAAGGTGTCAACAGGTATTATTGATTGTTTTATGGCTTTTTGTTATTATGAGGATATAATCCGAATGACCCGAGACCCGAATAATATAATCCGAATGACCCGAATTATAATCCGAATGCCCCGAATATCCGAATGTTTATAATCCGAATGACCCGAATTAGTATCCGAATGCCCCGAATTGGAACTCGGTTCCGGGTACCCGGAACCGAGTTCCGTGGTGTATGCTTTGTTTGAAATTAGAGCATTAAAAATTATAAAATTAAAAATTAACATTCGGTTATTATCAGTTCGCGTGTCCCGCATTCGTAGCGGCGGGTTTGCGAAGCGAACAATCATATGAAGCGATTAACGGTTAGCGGAGACATTATACAGGACGCGGAAAATATTGCCAACGGCGTTTACGCGCCGCTTGGCGGTTTTTTGCGCGCGAAAGATTTCCAGTCGGTTTTGGACAATATGCGTCTGGAGAACGGCGAGGCGTGGAGCATTCCCATTGTTTTGGATGTTAACGAGGAGGATTATAAAAGATTAAAAAATGAAAATCGTATTATTTTGGCGGATGAAAATAATAATGAAGCGATGGCGCTTGAAAATATTGAAATCTATAAATATGACAAAAAAGAATTCGCGCGCAAGGTTTTCGGCACTGTTGACGCGAGCCATCCGGGAGTTAAGGGCGTGATGGAAATGGGGGAGTATTTGGTCGGCGGCGATGTTAAATATAATCCGAATGCCCCGAATTATAATCCGAATGACCCGAATATGAATTATGGTTTGGGGAATTCGGATTTAATTCGTAGATTCGGATTATATTATCATACTCCAAAGCAAATTAAGGAGATTTTTAGGGAAAAGGAATGGAAGACCGTGGTCGCTTTTCAGACGAGGAATGTTCCACATCGCAGCCATGAGTTTTTGCAGAAAAAAGCGCTGGAGGGAGTTGACGGCTTGTTGATTCATCCGGTTATCGGCAAAAAAAAGCCGGGCGACTTCAGGGATGAGGTGATATTGGAAAGTTATAAAATGCTTTTGGAAAATCATTATCCGAAAAACAAAAGCTTATTAAGCGTTTTGCCGATAAAAATGCGTTATGCCGGTCCAAGAGAAGCCGTGATGCACGCTTTAATTCGCAGAAACTACGGCTGCACGCATATGATTATCGGCCGTGACCACGCCGGCGTGGGGAATTTTTACGGGTCTTATGACGCGCATAATATTTTTGATGAATTCGGCGCGGATGAATTGGGAATAGAGATTTTAAAGTTTGAAAACGTGAGTCATTGCCGCTCTTGCGGGGAATTGAAAATGGAAAAGACCTGCGCGCACGAGCCGGAGCATAAATTTCACTTGTCGGGAACAAAAATCAGGGATATGATTATCAATAAAGAAAAATTGCCGGAGGAGCT
>JALUVW010000003.1 GCA_027020105.1 Candidatus Falkowiibacteriota bacterium | reverse complement strand
TGGGCCATGCGATAGACCGCCCGTCCTCGGTTCGCAGAACGGCTTTATCGTTTTCAAACCGGTCAATTGTGGCTTTAATATTCATACTTTGGTTCGCGATTCGCGGCCCTCGGCTTTTGCGCGTCGCGCGTCGCCGCGAGCTTATTTTTCCTTAACCTTAATGAAAACGTTTTTTCGCGTTTTCGCTTTCGGCAGAATAATGGTTAAGACGCCGTCTTCCAAGTGGGCGTTGATTTTTTCTTCTTTTACTTCGCACGGAAGGATGATGGAACGGCTGAAGGCCCCCCAATAGCATTCTCTGTACAAATAATCGGCGCTGTCTATTATTTCTTTCATTTCTCTTTTTCCTCGTATGGTGAGCATATCGTTGTTTATGGAAATATCAATATCATCCGGCCTGACTCCGGCGATAGTGGATTTAATAATCAAGTCTTTCGGGGTCTGGTAAACATCAATTGATAATTGCCCTTCCTCATAATCGTCATCAAGCCATTCGTTGTAATTTTCATCGGTAATTCTTTTTTCAAATTCGTTTATGTCGCTTTTCGCGCTTTCGCGGCGTACGCGCGAATCGTTAATTTCTTTTTTGCCGCCTCGGGCGATTATTTTTTTGAAAATATTAACCATATTGTTTGGGTCAAAATTAAACGTTTGTTTTGTTGAAGTCGCGGTTTATTTCATTATAATATTTTTGACAAGTATAAGCAAGCGGCGCCCGCCGCGAAACGGCGCGCCGTTGCCGCCGCGTTATCGGTCGGAATCGTCAAAGACAATCACTCTGCGCTCCGCCGCGCCGGTGTTTCCGGCTTTGTCCGTTGCCGTGAATGTTATAACGTGAGAACCGGCGGCGGAGGTGTCAACGTTCAATTCGTTTATGTTGATTTCCGGCCCGCCGTTAAGCGACACTTTGTATTCCATAAAACTGTCAACATTGTCCGTGACCACGGCGCCCGGATCAATATAATCCGAACCGATTTTTATCTTTATCGGATTGTCGCCGTCCAAGATTATCACCGGAGGTTCGGTGTCCAGAGATTCGGACGCGGGCGTTGAGGTTGCCGTTGCCGTTGTTTTCGCGTCGGTTGATGTCGCGTTGCCCGTGTTAGCGTCCGCGGCCGCCTCGGTGTTTGTATTCGCGTCCGGCATTGATGTCGCCGCGGTTTCGTCTATGTCGGCGGTTTTTGATGTTGTATTGCTGTCATCGCCTATTGTGGAATTATCATAATCTCGTTTAATTTCCGCTTTATCAAGAAGTGTTTTCAGTTCTTCCTTGTTAACGCAAATATCGTCAATGCACAGCTCTTTATTTATCTTGATCGTGTCCACCACCAATTCTTTTAATCGCATAAAGCCGTTTGATACGGCGATTCCAAAATCTTTAAATCGTTCCAGAATCCAGCCGAAACCGAAATCGGAAACCGAAGTTTCTCCGCCAAGCGGGGAACCGCTCGCGATTCGCGCCTCCAAATCCTGAATTTTCAAATCCATTTCATCAACTTTTCCCGCCAATTCTTTGGTTCCGGCCAAAACCAAGCCGGTCATTTTGTAAAGGTCAACGCCCTCGCCGTTCACCGAAAGAATTTCGGGAGGCGCCTCTTCCGCTATCAGCCCGAACCGCGGTGCCGCGTCCGGAGCGTCGTCAAGGTAATTGTAATTCGCTATTTTCGTTCGTTTGATTTTTTCAAGCGCTTCGGCGTAATCATCCTCTCCCCAGAAAACAATGCCCTCTTTTGTTTTTCTTGTTGAAATACTGATGAAGGACCGCGCCGCCACGTCTCCCGCCACGTGCAGTTTATATTCCGGCGTGGTGGTGCCGATACCGACGCTGCCGTCCTCGTTTATTTTAATATTTGCCGCGTCGGTGTCTTCAATCGGCTCGCCTTCGCGAAATTCACGGACGAAACCGGTGCCGAAGTTGGAATTGAAATATTTGACGAATTTTTCCATATCAACCCTCAATTCCGTGCCCAGCGTAAGGTTTTTTGAGCTGAATATCCATTCATTCGTTTCCAGATCATGCGGCGACAACAAAGTGGAGTTACCGGCGGAATCAAAGGCGTAAAGTTCTCCGCCGGAAGAGTAAAGGCTGGACTGTCCGGTGACCCCTCCGGACGGGGCCGTCCCGTCCGCGATGGATAAAACGGCCGCCCCGACCGTCGTGCCGCCTCCCGGATTTGTCGTTCCGATTCCCACGTTTCCTCCTCCGGTGGCCATGTAAACATTGTTGGCCACGTAATTGTTAAGATAAATGGCGCCTCCGTTTGAGTCCATAAGTAGATTACCTCCGGCATCCGCGTTCGCCTTGATGGATGATTGCCCGGTTACCCTTCCCAAGGTTAAAGTCGGAACACTGGAAGCCGGGCTCCAGACGGTAACGCCACCCCCCTTTTTTAATTGCATTAAAGCGTTTCCGGTGCTCCAGTCGGTGCTCGTGTACTCGTGAAAGAAAAGGTCTCCGGGGTAATTCACGGTATCAATGTATCTTCCCCACCCCAAACCGTCGTCACCTTCTTGGCCTATTACGGCCGTGCCACCCGAAACAACCAGCTTCCTGCGGGGAGAACTTGTCCCTATACCAATGTAACCGCTGGAGTTGACCGCGATCGTTTTACTGTACGTCAGCACGGGCGTGTCCGTTTCGTCTTGGACCCCGTCCTCCCATTCAAAAAGGATTATCTTGGCGTCGCTGTAATCATCTAATACCGTCGTGCCCGCGATATACATATACCACTTGCCTCCCCATTGAAAGATTGCCGGCGAATCAACGGTGCCGGCGTAATCTGTCCCGGCCGCCGGCCTCAAAACCACGCCGTTGTTTGATCTGATTTTCTGAAACGGAGTAAATGAAATGATTTGCGATTTTAACGGTTTTCCGTTGGTGGTGTCGTTTACGACTCTCGCCGTGAACCATATGGAGTTGTCCGATAATATCTTCGTGTCTTTTCCGAGGTCCACGTTCATTGTTTTGTCCAATAAATTGGTTTGCTTCAGCGAAAAATTTATCCCATCCGCGGAAACATACAAACTGACCGGTTGCGTGGTGTCGGAAACGTTGGAGTCGGTCGCGTAAAACAATCCGTTTCTGTATTTAACATCCAATGTCTTGCCCGCCATTACCACTCCCTGTTTGGTAATGGTTCCCATAATGTCATCTTTGTCGGCGGTGGCCAAAAGCGTGTTTGAGATTTTGGCCGTGGTGGCGTTGTAAGAGGAGTAGTAGATGTAAACCTTGTCGCCGACCACGGTGACGGACGCTTCCAGAATGCCGCCATTGCCCGATTCCTCATCGGTGGTGGTCGGAGCTATCAGCTGGCCTTGGTAAGTGAGTTTTGACGGATCGTCCGGATCAAAGGTGAACAAGTGAATGTAGCGGCTGTCGGTGGTTTCTTTGGTGCCGTTCGCGTTTTCGTCGTGCCTGATGTGCGCGAAGAGGTAGCCGACTTTGTTTTCTCGATCAATCCACGTATCGTTCGGGAGAATGTAGAAATAATTTGAATTGAGGCTCGGCGCGTCTTGGGTCGTGTTTACGTACTTCCATCTCCCCCTGTTCAGCGCCGGAGAAGGCGGGTTGACGGGATTGTCCGGTATGTGCGTCGCCAATTCTCCGGAAAGCGTGAGATTCCCGTTTTTATCAAGGCGCATTTTTTCCGCGAGCCGCGGCGTGCCGGTTGAGTTCTTCGTGTAGAACACCAGATCGCTTTGTTCCTTGGTGGTGGAGGCGTTCCAGACCGCCGCGATTCTTCCCGTCGTGGTGGAAGTGCCGTCATCCGCCTCGGCGGAGAACAGGATACCCGACCCTATGCCGTCCGCCGCCGTGCCGGTGGTGAGATGCGTCAAGGAAAGCATATCGGTAACCGAGGTGGTGGCGGTGTCGTTGACGGAAACGGAGAGGCGCTCCGACGGGGAGTTTACTCCGATGCCGATATTGCCGGAAGACAATGTCGTGCCGGTTCCGTCCAGTCCCGTGCCGAACAGCAGGTTGCCGATATTCAGGGTCTGGGCGCTGCTAACCGCCGGAGCGTCTATGTCGTAACCTATCACTATGTTCTTGCTTCCCGAAGTTATGTTGTCGCCCGCTCTGTATCCAACCGCTATGTTCCCGTCTCCCGTTTCAATGCCCGCCAAGGCGTTGGAGCCGATGCCGATGTT
This sequence comes from Candidatus Falkowiibacteriota bacterium, assembly GCA_027020105.1. Classification (GTDB taxonomy): domain Bacteria; phylum Patescibacteriota; class Patescibacteriia; order Patescibacteriales; family SZUA-104; genus SZUA-104. The sequence goes on along the minus strand of JALUVW010000003.1, from coordinate 16,260 downwards.
TTGGTAAGTGCCGTTGTTCGTCCCGCTTCCGTAGCCGGCGCTCATTCCGACATAGACATTGTCTCCTCCGCCGTCGTTTCTAAAGCCGGCGCGATATCCGACGGCGACATTATTGCTGCCCGCTTTTTGGTAGTAGCTTGCCTGCCAGCCGATGGCGACATTGTTGCTGCCGCTCGTCAGCGAATAGAAAGTTTTGAAGCCGAGGGCGCTATTTTTCGCCCCGGTCGTGATTTGATTTCCGGAATAAGCGCCGATGAGGGTGGCTCCGCCTTTTAGGGCGGTTCCGTCAAAATAGGTGGATCCCGCTCCCGTGCCCAAGATGGTGGAAGGGGCGAGCCCGGTGCCAAGCAGCATGCCGGCGCTGCCGTTGACGGTAATGTACTTCATGGTCGTGTTTTCCCTTTCCCAAACATTGTCGGCTCCAAGACTCGCGTCCGCTATGTTGTCGGTGTAAGTGGTCGTCACGTTGTCGTTTACCGTGGCGACAAGGTAAGCGACCCAGTTCGGATCGTTGGCTTTGCCGCGATAAATCCTGCGGCCGGTAACTCTGGGGTCCTGCGACACGGGAAGCGTGACCGTTACCTGCCCGTTGGAAGCGTCGGTCGTAACGCTGGCGGGACTGGTCGGCTTCAGTTGGGTTTCGCCGAGAGCGGTTATGAAGGTCGTGTAGTAGTAGTGCACGCCGGCGTCAACGTTTCCGGTTGAATTGACGAGCGCGATACTGCCGGCGACATCGTTGGTGACGGGATTCAAGTCAATCCCCATATCCGTCTTTATGGCGTCGGAATACGCGGCGCCGCGGATGGTGAGCCGGTAATCCGGGTTCGCCGTTCCCATTCCCACCTTCCCGCTGTTCGGATCAATGACAAAAGTGTTGGAATCAAAGTTGATTCCGTTCGTCATCGCCACGGTGGTGGTGGCGGTGGAGGTTAGGTTCCAAACTCCTGAACGGATGTTGAGAACGTCCGCGTCGGCGTTGCCGATGTTGGTTGTTCCGTTTGACCAGAAGTTTCCGGACACGGAAAGCAGGGTGGAAGAGGCGTTGCCGAGAGTGGCGAGGCCGGAAACCGTCAACGCTCCGTCAAGATAAGCCGCTCCGTCCACTTCCAGCGCTCCGGCAAGAAAAGTGTCGCGATAGCCGGACACTTGGGTGGGAGTCGTTGAGCCGACGGTGAGAAGAACGGACGGCGAGGTGGTGCCGATGCCTATCTTTCCGTTTGAAAGAGTCGTGCCGGTTCCGTCCAGTCCCGTGCCGAACAGCAGATTGCCGATGTTCAAGGTGTTGGCCGAATTAGCCGCCGGAGCGTCTATGTTATACCCCAAGACGATGTTATTGGAGCCGGTGGTCAAGTTGTCTCCGGCCAAGTGCCCCAGCAGGATATTGTTGGAGCCGGTGGTCAGCGCGTATCCGCTCCTGTACCCGAACAGGGAGTTGTTTGAATAAGAATTGCCGGAAACCCCGTAGCCGGCCTCGGTGCCGATCACCGTGTTGTTGGAGCCGGAGCCGTTGTAATACATCCCGTAATAACCGAGAACCGTGTTGTAGCTCCCCGTGGAATTGGACAGGGCGGAAAGGGTTCCTATGTAGGTGTTGTAAGAGCCGGTGGTGTTGCCGTAGCCGGAGGCCGTGCCGAAAAAGGCGTTTCTTGATCCTTCCGTCTTGTATCCGGATTGCCAGCCGAAAAACGAATTCCTGTTGCCGCCCCCTCCGTATCTTCCGGCGGAGCCGCCGACATAGGTGTTGTAGCCGCCGCTTGAAACCGCTCCGGCTCTGTTTCCTACATAGGTGTTGTTGTCGGAAGAGGTTTCTCCCGATCCGGCTCCTCTTCCCAAAAAGGTGTTGTAAAGGCCGTCGCTCAAAAGGCCGCTTCCGGCGTCAATGCCGAGAAGGGTGGACGAATTCGTTGACGAAGCGTAAAGCACGAGGTTGCCCGCCTGTTTGTATCCGGAATATTGGTCGGTGTTGATGAAGCCGGCCACGGACAATTTGGTGTAGGGAGAGGTGGTGCCGACGCCGATATTGCCGCCGTCAAGAATCGTGAAAACCTCGGTTGAACCGTCAAACACGTTTAAAATATCTCCGGTTCCGCTTTGGGTTACCGTAAGAAGCGTTGAAGCGGAACTGGAAGATATCGTGTCCGGTTCGTCCGAACGGAGGAAGGAGAGAGAGTCAATGCCGTCCAGCTTGTCCGCCTCAAAGGCGGCCGCGACCGCGCCCAGTTTTTTGCGCGGAGTCATTTCTCCGTCCCACGTCGGCGTGTCCGCCGTTCCGCCGATGTTTATTCCGAGATAAAGCGTTTGGTTGAAATCAACGCCGGAAAGGGAAGACACTTCGCCGAGCAAAACGCTGAACAAGCCGTTCGTTACCGCCACTCTGTTGGCCAGTGTCCGCGTTTCCGTCCATATCGCCGTTCCTCCGCTCGCCGCCGTGTACAGCTTGAACTCCATATTGTAATTTCCGTCCGCCACCGCCACGTCGCTTGAGTCGGTAAGTTTGCCTTGGTAGTTTATTTGGGGGTTGAAAGCGGCGTGAGACACGGTGAAGATGCCGGTTGTCAGAATAACGGCTATAGCGGTTATTAAAATTGTCTTTTTCGCAATCCCCATAACAGATAATTGATAGTTAAGATTTTAATGTTTAACCGGCATTTACCGTTTAATCTCTCATATCCAACCTTTTAATTTCTTCCATAACGCCGCAACAATTAAAAACGGAGCTATTAAAAATAAAATTATTTCACGGGAAAATTTTTTCGCAAAATTTTCAAAAAAACCTTTTACCTCTTTCGGTTGCGCGGCGGTGGAAATGATTTCAGCGTTGATTTTTTTAAATTCTTTGTTTTTTCTGTTTATAAAATGAATGGACAGCGGGTAAGATCCTTTTTTGCCGAGAGGCGCGATAACGGCGTCAAAAACGCCTTCGTCTTTGTTTAATTTGAATATAAAAGAAAATGTTTCATACGGGTATTCGGTGTCTTTTAGTTTTGCCAATAAGCTTTTTACGTTTTGGGGAATTTTTTTCGCCTCAATTGATATTTTTAAGTTTTTATCCGCCTCTATTTTGATTTGATTTCCGGTAAAAGATATTTTTTTTCCGTTTTGAATGAAGTTAAAATCAAACAAAGTGATTTTTTTTAAAAAATTTAATGTTTTTTGTTCGGCGGGACTTTTTTCTTTAATTGTTTCTTTCCCCGAGCTTTCTTTTTCTTTAATTGTTTCTTTTCGGGGGACCTCCTTCTTTTCGGATGTTTTTTCCTCCCGTTCTCGGCGCGCTTTCGCGGACCTTTCTTTTTTCGGCGTTTCTTTTTCTAAGATATTGTCCCTTTCGGTTTCGGAGGCGGGATTTTCTTTTTGTTTTTCCCCCGCCAAAACCGAAATAATCGCCCCGGAAGAGTAATTCCAATTTTTGTCTCTGCTAAAAACGGAATAATAATAACGCGTCCCTTTTTCAATCTCCTTATCCTCCGCCCTTGTTCCGCCGCCCTCGTAAACCACCTTCCCTTCAAGCGGATCTCTCGGATAAAACCCTTCTCTTTTCGTTATTCTCACCGCTTCAAAATCGTCTTCCGTCGGATTATCCCAAGTAAGCGATATTTTGTCTTCCAGAAATCGCGCTTGCAGGTTTTTAACGTTCGCGGGCGCTTCCGTGTCGGGAGGCGCCAAGGTTTTAAAGCTTAAACCGCTGATTTCTTTCTTGTTGCCGGCGGCGTTGAAAATGATTATTTTAAAGAAATACTTGGAGGACGGCAGAAGATTCTCAATTTTTATCGCGTGATTTTTCAGAAAAGAAATTTCCGACAAACTCCCTTCTTCATAATCTTGCGTTTTCCCCCAATAAATCTGCGAAACGGAATTTTCCGCCGTCTTCCATAGTATTTTAACGGAGTTGACATCCGGCTCTATTTTGATGCCGGATATTTCCGGAACGGTTGAATTGATTGTGATAACGGCGGATTGAGTTTGCGGTTCCGCTTCAACAGCCGGTTCTTCGGGGGGAGGGGGAGCGGGACAATCGTTCGGGCAGCTGCTGTATATCTCCCAGGAATCGCATATTCCGTCATTGTCGCAGTTGCTTACGTTTTGTTCAACCTGTATTGATTGGGAGGCGGCAATCGCGTCATTATGGAACAAAATAGCGCCAAACAACAAAACAAGAAACAGCGACTTTTTTGTTTTTGTTTTTTTAAGCATTATTGTTAAATCCTAAATTTCAAATTTCGAATTTCAAACAAGTTTAAAATTCAAAATATTAAATTTAAAATTTAAAACAGAATTGATTATTGCGTTACGGCCGTGGCCGTGATGGTCGCGGTGTAAGTTCCGGAAGGGGCGAAGACGGTTTCTTGCTCCGTCGCCACGCACAAAGTGGAGTCCGTGCCGGAAGTCGTCGCCGAACTGCTGCTCGCCATTTCAATATCGGATGTTTCAAAACCTTCCCAAAGAAGCGTGGCGCTCGGCACGTTAAAGCCGGCCGCGCAATCCGTGTCCGTTCCGTATCCGCTCACATCGGCGCCGAAAGCGGAAAAGCCGAATTCATAAGCGTTGCTCACGGACCATGTCTCCTTCACTCCGGGAGTCGTTTCCGTGTAGTCGGTAAAACTTTTCCCGCTGCCGGAATCCGTTAACGCCGGAGACGCCGACGCTTTGACGCTGAGAGAGTATCCGGCCGCGTTGTCGGTTATCACGTTCCAAGTGGTGCTGCCGACCGCCGTATCTTGCGTAATCGTCAGGGCGTCCAGAACTATGTCGGCGGGGGAATTGATGCTGATCATGGACCCCTGCATTTGCTGATAGCCGGCTTTTATTTTGTACGACGCGCTGGTGGATGTTCCCGTCGCCGCTTCCCCGAGCGTATCTTCCATTTTATAGTTCGTGGAGGTGGAAAGGCCGCCGCCGATATTGATTGAATCGCTTTGCAAGCGGTAATTCGTGGAGCTGGCGACATAAGCGAAGCCGGTGCCGGTAAACAGCGAATAATAACCGCCAAATAAAAGCGCGGCTATCGTCGTGTATGCCGTTATGCGGAAAAATTTCATTTAATGCTTGGCTTCAATTTTAACGGGTTTTTCTTGTTGGTGAAAACCGATAGTTAAAATTGAAAGCCGGTAATTGATAATTGAAAATCGGTTTACGCTTTCTTTTTTATCTCAAACTTGGATAAAAACAGCTTGACGATTAAGGCGATAAAAAATATAACCGCGAAGCCGCCAAGAAGAATTTTCCACGGGACAACCCAAAAATTTACGGACATTTCGTCAACGATGTTGTCGTAGCCCCTGTTTATCATCGCGGTCGCCGTGTATCTGCCCAAAAGAATCTCTTTGCTCCACTTGACCTGCCTGTACCTTAACGAATCGGGCATAGCGAAATAGGGATCAACTTTTACTTCGCCGACAACGCTTCCCATTATGTTTTTTATCCTGATGACGCCGTAAGGGTTAAGGTACACGCTGCCCTTGTTCTCAAAAAGCAATTCAAACCCGCTCGGAGTTTTCCCGTAAAATATTTTTTTTGAAGGAATAATCCTGAAATCGCGCAAGGAGCCGTTTTTGAAAACGGGACCGTTTACCCGAACGAAGAACAAAGCGCCCAGTCGCGAGATGATAATGGTTCCGCTCTTGGCTCCGTTCGCGGCCGTTTCTTGTTCCTTCTTGGCGGGAACGGATGAAACCAAAACACTTCCGTAGAGCCCTCCCGGCTGGGCGTCTTCCGGGATTTTAATCTCAACCGGCAATACTATTTTCTGTTTCGGCTTTAAAGTGAACTCCGCCACTTCCGGTTTGATGTAGTCTTTCAGGGAATAGGGCCCTCTTTTTTCTCCCAATAAAACAACGGCCTGTTGCCCCGTTTTTGAGCCGGTAAAATCTTCAATTTCAATTTTGAACTTTCTTGCCTCCGCCATTCTGTTGGTGACGGTTATGTTTTTAACCGTTGATTGCCCGGGGTCCAACGCGACTTCAAGTTTGGCCGGCTCAAGGACAAAATCGTTTTTCTGTTCCGTGTTGATGTTAACTATCGCGTAAGCCAAAGCATCTTTTGAAAAAATCCCAAAAGACGCGATAAGCGATAAAAATAAAATTCCGCCGATTATTGTTTTTTTCTTTTTCATTTTATTGTTTTAATTAGTTAACTTTGGTTTTTAACCACTGTCGCGCCCAGTCTTCTTTTCCCCGTTACGCGCAAACACATCATTTTACGCGAGAGAGGAAAAGAGACTGGGCGCAAGTAGGACTTACGGATTAGTGGTTGCCGTGGCGGTGATGGTAGCGGTGTAAGTTCCGGAAGGCGCCCATACCGTGTCTTGTTCCGTCGCGTAACAAACGGTCGTGGCCGTTCCCGCCTGGGTTGTTTCCGAGCTGCTGCTCGCGATTTGCCTGTCCGCGCTGTAAAATCCGACATAATAAAGCGTGGTGCTCGGCGTATCGTTTGCCGACTCGCACAAGGTCCCTGTTCCGTATCCGGTCGTGTCGTTTCCGAACGGCGCAAAACCGAACATATAATTGTTGGTTACCGACCATAACGAAGGACTGCTGGTCGCGTAATCGGCAAATTGGTCGGTGGAACTTGTTAGGGCCGCCGTTTTACCGGTGTAATCGGCTTTTACGCCAAGCGTGTAGCCGGCGGCGTTATTCGTGATAACCGTCCAAGTGCTGGTTCCGACACTGGTGTTCTGCGTGGTGGTCAAAGCATTCATGGTAACATCCGCGGGGCTGCTTATTGATATTCCCGCAGTGACATCTTGCGTAACGGTAACGCTATCGCTAACGGCCGCGGCCAATCTGGGCTCAAGTCCCACAAAGGCGGAAAACGCCAAGACGCTTACAACCAAAGATAAACTTAAAACATTTATGATTTGTTTCATAGTTTTTTGATTGATTAAATTAATTAATTATAATTTTTCGACCTTTATAATATATATAAATATATATAATATAATGATTTGCTTATCACTTCTATCGCTCGCTTATCGACGAAAACCACCAACTTCCGTTTTGGTATTATGTTATTAACATTTCTTACTGACAGTTTAACAAAAAAAATCAAAAATAGCAAAGCGATTTACGCTTAATCGCCAAGTTGTTTTATGTTATTATTTTAAAATAATATGGGGGCGCAAGTCAAATTTTGTTTTTTGATATTTTTAGTGAATAATTCGCGCCAAAACGGCGAAAGGCGGACGGGGTATGGCCGAGAGGAAACGGCTTGTCCGCGGGGCCGGCGGCCCGCCTTTACTTTCCGCTCCGGCGTTCCGTCCGTTGTTTTCGCGGATACCGAGAGTCGGCGAAAACATATCTTCGCTGAAAATATTTTATTGTTCGTCAAAGGGATATTATGGTATAATATATCATAGTTTAACGTCAGAGGATAATTTAATATGGTAACCGCGCGGCAATACGCGATATGTATCGCGCGTTTACGGTAAAATTATGAAAAACATAAAAGGATTGTCCGATAGCCAGGCGGCTGAAAGGCGAAAGAAATTCGGATATAACGAGATACCGAGCAAAGATGAATCCGGGTTCCGGCGTTTATTTAAAAAATTATGGAGCCCGATTCCGTGGATGATAGAAGTTGCCGCCGTTATTTCGGCGGCTATCGGAAAATGGGAGGACTTTGCCATTATCGTGGTTTTGCTGATGGTAAATATTTTTGTTGATTATTCGCAGGAATCAAAAGCGTTGAACGCTTTAAAAATATTAAAAGAACGATTGGCCAAGAAGGCGCTGGTGCTTAGGGGCGGCAAGTTTAAAGAAATTGACGCGCGTTACTTGGTTCCGGGCGATATTATTAAACTCAAAATAGGCGATATTGTTCCGGCTGACGCCGAATTGGTCGGCGGAAAATATTTGGAAGTTGACCAATCGTCTCTTACGGGCGAATCATTGCCGGTTGACAAAAAAATCGGCGACACGGTGTATTCCAATTCCATAGTGAAAATGGGAGAAATGCTCGCCCGCGTTTCCGCCATCGGACTGAAAACTTTCTTCGGCAAAAGCGCGGCTTTGGTGGAGCGGGCGCAAAAAGAAAAGAAAAGCCATTTTCAAAAAGCGGTTATTCGCATAGGCGATTTTTTGATTTTTTTTACGATTGCTTTGGCTGTTTTGATAATGGCCGTTTCCATATTCAGGAACGACAGTTTTTTTGAGGATTTGCAATTTATTTTAGTGCTGGTGGTCGCGTCCATTCCGGTCGCTTTGCCGGCCGTGCTTTCCGTTGCCATGGCGGTGGGGGCGGTTTCCATCGCCAAGCGCAAGGCAATCGTCAGCAGTTTGCCGGCCATTGAGGAGCTGGCGGGCATAGACATATTATGCGCCGACAAGACGGGCACGCTTACGTTGAACAAAATGAGCATCGGCCGAGCGATCGCGTATTCGCGCTTCAGCGAGAAAGATTTGTTTACTTACGCGGTGTTGGCAAGCCGGCGGGAAAACAAGGATCCGATAGAGCGTCCCATTTTTGAGTATTTGGACAAGCGTTTTCCGGACAATAAAGTTGGTGATTTCAAGCAATTGGAATTTATTCCTTTTGATCCGGAGCGAAAAAGAACGGAGGCGGTTATCGCCGGTAAGGGCAAAAAAATAACCGTGGCAAAAGGCGCGCCGCAAGTTATTATCGCGATGTGCGGAAATAACGGCGTTAAAAAGAAGCTGCTTGAAGATGTGCGGATTTTCGCCGCCAAGGGTTATCGCGCTTTGGCGGTGGCCGTTAAAAAGGAAGGCAAAGCCGAATTTGACTGTGTCGGGGTGATTCCCTTGTTTGATCCCCCGCGCGCCGACTCGGCAAGCGTTATCGGGGACGTAAAAAAAATGGGCATTGACGTCAAGATGCTTACGGGCGACAATCACGCGATCGCGGCGCAGATCGCCGATTTATTGAATATCGGTTCCAATATTTTGGACACTTCGGAATTGAGAAGCGCCGATCCGTCAAAAGAATTCGCCGCTTTAAGCGAGGTTATCGCCAAGGGATTATACCAAAAAGTAAAAAAGGGCGTGTCCAAGAAAGAAGCTAACGGATTCGGCAGACAAATATCAAAAGAAGTAAAAAAGCGGTTAAACGAAACAAGCCTGCCGGACGGTTTTATAAAAAAACACGAATCGGACATTATTAAGCTGATAGAAAACGCCAACGGGTTTTCGCAAGTGATGCCGGAGGACAAGTATTTTATAATTGACAAACTGCAGAAAGGCGGGCACATTGTCGCCATGACCGGAGACGGAGTGAATGACGCGCCGGCGTTGAAAAAGGCCGATGTCGGCATCGCGGTTTCCGGCGCCACGGACGCGGCTATGGCCGCGGCCGACCTTATCCTGCTTTCGCCGGGGCTTTCGGTAATCAACCACGCGATACGCATAGCGCGCAAGACGTTTGAGCGGATGAAAGCTTACGCTATTTTTCGGATAGCGGAAACTATGCGCATTATTCTTTTTATGTCCCTGTCCATTATTGTGTTTAATTTTTATCCGATAACGGCCATTATGATTGTTATCTTGGCGCTCTTGAACGATGTTCCGGTAATGATGATCGCTTATGATAACGCGCGCGTTGACGACAAGCCCGTGCGTTGGGATATGAAAGAGGTGCTTACGGTGGCGACGGTACTGGGCATTACCGGGGTGGCGTCGTCGTTTTTGCTTTTTTATTGGCTGCAAACGCATAACTACCCTTTGGCGTTTATTCAGGCGATGTTGTTTATCAAACTGGACGTGGCCGGGCATTCAACTCTTTATTTGACGCGCGCCGGACGTCATCATTTTTGGCATAAGCCGCTCCCTTCGTTAAAGTTTTTCCTGCCGGCGTTCGGCTCCAGAATAATAGGCACCTTGGCCGCCGTTTACGGAATATTTATGGAGCCGATCGGCTGGAAGTACGCGGGGTATATGTGGCTATACGCCACCGCGTGGTGGATTTTTAACGACTTTCTCAAAGTTTCAACTTATAAAATTTTGGACAAAAAAGGCCTCCGCCAAAACTTGTCAAAAATATGAAAATCGCGATAATTTCCGACATCCATGATAATTTGGTTAACCTGAAAAAATGCCTGCGTTGGTGCGGGAAGGAAAAAATTGAAAACATAATTTGTTGCGGCGACGTTACGAACGGCGAAACCGTAAAATTTTTATCCGATAATTTTAACGGCAATGTGTACTTGGTCAGAGGCAATATGGAAATTTACGATGAAGACGAAATTGGGCGTTATGATAACGTTAAGTATCTGGGAAGAGTCGGCAAAATTAAATTGGGAGGCAAAATAATCGGTGTTTGCCATGAGCCGTATTTAATCGGCAAAGCAATGGAGACGAAGTCGTGTTTCGGGCATGAGGGAAACGCTTCCGCGGCGGAGGAGCGTTGCGATGTAATTTTTTACGGACATACGCATAAGCCGTGGGAAGAAAAAAGAGGCGGCGTAAGAATAATTAACCCCGGAACTCTGGGAGGGGTGTTTGCTAAAGCGACTTTCGCGGTGTATAATGTTGATACGAAAAACATAGATTTAAAAATACTTGAGTTGCTGTAATCCGGCGGCAAGATTAATCCAAGACGCCGGGCGCGAAAAACCGAAATTGAAATCCAAGGGCAGGCATGGCGCCAAACAAAACGGTTTTGACTTTTAAGCTTCGGATTTAACATTTTATGTTTCGGTTTTTGTTTAAGAAATCAATAATATCGTTAAAGAACGCTATTTTTTATTTTATATTTTTTAGTGTTTTTTTATTTTTAAAACAGATAAATCGCTTCATTGCCTCATTGTTATCGCGACAATGAAGCGATGAAGCCGTAAAAAAATGAAGCAGGGCAACAATATCAGGCGGCCGGCTTACGCGGGCATATACGCCGAAAAAGACGGTTTTTGCGTGGCGATTAAATCAAACGGAAAAATTTTCGCCGAATGCGTGAAAACGGGAAAAAACAATATTGACAAGAAAATTTTTTCATATCTTTATAAATACCCGCTAAAGCATAATGTAAAATTAATCGCCGCGGGAATTGTCAGCAACGGCGACAAGGAAAAAGAGAAAAAAATCGCCGCCGATATTTGGCTAAAAGAAGATATTGCTCCTTTGTTTTTTAAGCCAAGCGGCGGAAGCGGACACGAGCAGGCGCGAAAAGCGGCGATTAAGGCGGCGGAGCGGTTTAAAAACAATAATTTGGTGGACATCAAGTTTGACACGAAAAGAAGAGTGATAGTGGAAGAATTGGCGCGCCTGGAAGAGTTCCAAGAAACCGTTTCAAAGGAAGAGTTTGACTTGCTGCTCTCGTTATCAGAAAAATTCAAGCGGCAGAAAGGAAAATTGGTGTTTTTCAGTTCAACTCCGCGCGGCGGCGGGGTGGCCTTAATGCGTCACGCCTTGATTCGTTTTTTCCGCCTGTTGGGCGTAAACGCGCAGTGGTACGTGATGATCGCCAATAACGATATTTTCAACATTACCAAGAAGAAATTTCATAATGTCTTGCAGAATGTCGCTCCGGCCGGAACCAAGCTGACAAATCAAGAAAAGAAATTGTTCAGAGAATGGACCAAAAAGAACGCCGATCGCTTTGCCGACATTTTTAAAAAAGCGAAAGTGGTGGTTATTGACGACCCTCAGCCGTCGGGACTGGTTTCGTATATAAGAAAAGCCAATCCCAAGGCGAAAATCATATATCGTTCCCACATACAAATTGAATCCGACTTGGCCGACAAAGAGGGGACCCCGCAAAACATTACTTGGAGTTTTATCTGGAACAACATAAAGAGCTCGGATGTGTTTATCAGCCATCCTGTTAAAAAATTTATCCCCAATAATGTTCCGCGCGCCAAGACGGTGTTGATGGGAGCGGTAACCGACGATTTGGACGGCCTTAACAAGGAATTGGATAAAAGGCATATGCGCTATTATTTCGCTTTGTTTAATGAAATTTTAAAGAAAAACGGGCAAGAGCCGTTAAATTTAAACAGGCCGTACATTACACAAATCGCCCGCTTTGATCCGTCCAAGGGAATTCCGGATGTTATTGAGTCGTACAGAAAGCTTAGGGAAAAATTGGAAAAAGAAAAATGGCCCAAAAGAAAAATTCCGCAGCTGGTTATCGCCGGACACGGAGCGATTGACGATCCGGAGGGAGTGCCCATTTATCGCGAAACAATGAATATGCTTGAAACGGACAGCTACAAAAATTACGCCCGAGACGTCAAGGTGGCGCGCTTGCCGGACAGCGACCAAATTTTGAATTCTTTGATGCGAGGCTGTTTTGTCGCCCTTCAGCTTTCCCATAAAGAAGGATTTGAAATCAAAGTGGCGGAGGCGCTGGGAAAAGGGAAGCCGGTTATCGCTTATAAAACCGGAGGCATTCCCATTCAAATAAGAGACAAAGAGAACGGCTATTTGGTCAAGACCGGCGATACCGGCAAGGTGGCGGATTTATTGTATAAATTGTTGTCTGACAAAAAAAGGTATTTAAAACTAAGCAAAAACGCCAGAGATAAGGTGGAGCGAGATTTTTTTACGGTCAGTAACGCCATTAAGTGGCTGTTTTTGGCGACGGAATTGATGGAAAAAGGAGAAATAAGGGGCGATTGCCGGAGCGTAAGAGATTTGATAAACAGGCAAAAACAAGTACGGTTGAGAAAATATTTGCCGACGTGGTTTGTCGGACTGCTGAAAAAATAGTTATTATAAACCGGTCGGGGGCAAAAAAGATGGAAAAGATTGAAAGTATTGAGACGGCGGAAGCAAAATAAAAATGTTTGTTTTGTTTCTTTTGCCCTCCGATTATTTTCTCTTTCTCCGTTTTTTTGCCCTCCGATTATTTAACGCTATGAATAAAATCAAGCAAATTGCCGTTGCCGCCGCGAAAGAAGCCGGCGGGGCGCTGCTCGGAGAGTATGAAAATTTTGACAGGGGGACGGTAAAATTGAAGGCCCATCACGAGATTATCACCAAGGCGGATTTGTTGTCTGAAAAAATAATTATCAATAAGATAAAAAATAATTTTCCGGACCATGGAATTTTATCCGAGGAATCGGGCCGGACAAAAAGCAAATCCGATTTTCTCTGGATAATAGATCCTCTTGACGGCACGACCAATTTTTCCATGCATAACCCTCTCTGGTGCGTGTCAATCGGTTTGGCGCGCGGGAGAGAGGTGGTTTTGGGCGTAATTTACGCCCCTTTTTTGGGCGAATTGTACGTGGCGGAGAAAGGGCGCGGAGCAACGAGGAACGGCAAAAAAATAAAAGTTTCCGCTCGCGCGAAAAAAGCGTTGCACACGTTTTGCCACGGCCGCGAAGACGGCCATATTAAAAAGGCTTTAAAATATTATCGCAGGCAAAAATTAAACGAACTGGACTGCCGCCAAATGGGCAGCGCCGCCATTGAGCTGGCCTATGTCGCCGGCGGCAGAACCGAGTCGCTGATGATTCCGGGGGTTAATTCTTGGGATGTGGCGGCCGGAGCGTTGATGGCGCGCGAAGCCGGCGGCAAAGTAACGGATTTTAACGGCAGAAAATGGAACTTGGACAGCAAAGACATATTGGCAAGCAATGGCAAGATCCACAAAGAATTACTGAGGACAATCAATAAGTAAAGCGCATGGGCAGAGGGCAAAAAAAGAAAAAAATCGTTAAATCGGTTAAAATTATAATTTTTGTCGTGATTCTTGCGGCCGCGGCCGCGGGATTTTTTTATGTTCAAACCGCTCTCGCGCGAGAAAAAGTTAATATCAATACGGCGGGCTTGGAGGAGCTGGACGCTTTGCCGGGAATCGGGCCGAGCAAGGCGCGAGCGATTATTGATTACCGCGAGACAAACGGCCTGTTCCGGACAATAGAAGAAATTACCGATGTTTCGGGCATCGGTCCGGCGACTTTTGAGGATATTAAGAATAGCATTATGGTTGACGGTTCGCCGAGCGGGGAATTTGACGCCGGACAAGAAAACAAGCCGTTGATACGCGAAGAAACAAAGCGGCCGGCGAGGAACTCTGTTTCCGCCGGCGATGTTGTCATTAACGAATTTGTTTCCGATCCGGCGGACGGCGAAGAAGAATGGATTGAGCTGTATAACACGGCAAATCGCGCGATTGATTTGTCCGGCTGGACGATTGAAGAAGGAAGCGGAGCCAAGACGTATTTGGACGGCGAGATCGGGTCAAGCGGATTTTTTGTCGCGGAAAAAATAAACGGGTATTTAAACAATAAAGGCGATATTATTATTTTGCGGGACAGTTCGGGAAATTTGATTGACAGTGTCGCTTACGGCGGGTGGGAAGACGGTGATATGGGCGATAACGCTCTCGCCGCCGCCGATCCCTACGCGACAGCGAGAAAAATTGACGGGTGGAACAGCGGGAGCGGGGCCGACGATTTCGCGTTGACCGCTTCGCCGACAAAAGGCGGAAGCAACGTGATAACGAAAGGCGAAGAAGCCGGGGAGAGCGAGACGAATATCGGCAATATTGTCATTTCGGAAATTTTGCCCGATCCTTTCGGAATTGACGCGGACGGCGAGTTTATTGAGCTGTATAACGGCGGCCAAGAGCAAGTTGATTTGCTTGGCTGGCGGTTGGCGAGCGGAAACAACGCGGAATTTGAGTTTACGGAAAAAAGAATAATCGCCCCGAACGGATACTTGGCGGTTTATCGGAGCGAGAGCGGATTGGTTTTGGACAACAGGGGCGGCGGCGTTAAATTATTTAAGCCGGGAAGCGCGCGCGCGTTCCGGACGGTGAAATTCAAAAAAGCCAAAGAAGGGTGGTCGTATAATATAAAAGAGACTAAGTCTCCAATTGGAGACTTAGTCTCGCGGGAATATATATGGAGTGATAAACCGACGCCCGGCGGGAAAAATAAATTGCCGGAAATAAACAATCCGCCGTTGGCGATATTTTATTACCCGAACAAAACATTGGCAGGCGTTCCGGTTGTTTTTGACGCTTCGGACACGGTTGACGAAGACGGAGATGACTTGTCGTTTGCTTGGGATTTTGGAGACGGGTTTAAAAACAGTTTGCAAAATCCGGAGCATACTTTTATGAAAGATGGCGTTTTTACGGTGCGATTGGTTGTGAGCGACGGGAAAAACGAAGTTGTGAAAGAAAAAATAATTCAAGTCGGCGATGCTGTCGGCGGTAGAGACGAGGCATTGCCTCGTCTCTACGCGAGCAAAATCGTCATCAACGAATTTTTGCCGGACCCGCGAGGAAGCGACAGCAAGGACGAATGGATTGAATTATATAATCAAGGCGACGGGCGGGTTAATTTATATGACTGGAAATTGGACGACGAAGAAGGCGGGAGCAGGCCTTATGTTATCGCAGATTTAAGCGAATTTAAATCTAATTCAGTGGATAATATTATTGGCCCGGGAGAATATTTAGTCATAAACAGGGAGGAAAGCGGTTTGGCGCTAAACAACGCCGGAGATTCCGTTCGCTTGTTTAACGCTTTGGGTGAATTGGTTGACGAGGCGGAATACTCCGCGGCGGTTGAGGGCGCGTCTTACGCGCGCGGGCGAAACGGCAAATGGTTTTGGACGGATGTTTTGACTCCCGGAAAGGAAAATGTCATTTCGGCGGCGGCCAACGCGCGGTCCGCGCTCGGAAATTCGGAATCGCGGATTAAGGTTTTGGGGGCTTCAAAAAGTTTCACCGAACCGATTTTCGCCGACATTAACGAGATAGGAGAGTTTGGGCCGGGAGATTTGGTAATCGTAAAAGGCGTTGTGGCGGCTTTGCCCGGGATTTTCAGTCCGCGATATTTTTATATTGTGTCAGAGGACGGCGCGGCCGGTTTGCAGATTTACAGCCATAAAAAGGATTTTCCGGAGTTAAAGGTCGGTGATTATATTGAGGCCGCGGGGGAGTTATCGTCCGTTAACGGCGAGCGGCGGTTAAAAATCAAAAGCGGTGAAGATATTGAAATAATAGACCATCGCGCGCCGCCGATTGCCGAGGCAATCGCCGTTGATGAAATTAACGAAGATTATATCGGGCGGTTGGTGGAGATAACGGGCGAAATAACGGCGAGAAAGGGCTCCGCGATTTACCTTGATGACGATACGGGCGAGGCGGCGGTTTACGTAAAAAAATATACCGGAATCAATGCCCGCGACTTTAAAGAAGGCGAAATTGTCACGATTGCGGGAATAGTGGGAGGCGCTAAATCCGGAGCGCGGATTATGCCGCGGGGCGCGGATGACATATTCCGCAGAAACGAGGCGCCGCCTCGTTTCCATAATAACAATAACGATGACCAAGTGTTGGGCGAATTGCCGCCGA
>JALUVW010000002.1 GCA_027020105.1 Candidatus Falkowiibacteriota bacterium | reverse complement strand
GCCAGCGGCAGATTGGTGGCGTCCCGCCAGTCGCCAATCAAATCGGAAAACACGGCCTTCCGCGCCTGCTTAAGCCGGTAGCTCGGTTCATTGCTTAATATTTTTTCCAATGATTTAAAATTCATATTTTTATAAATCAAAATGCCAAAACTCAAATAACAAATTAAACACAAAACCTAAATACTGAAATGCAAGATGCTTGGCGAGGTCAATAACAAGATAATTTATTCTATGCCCATACTACCACATAACCGAATAAAACAAAAAAATCCCTTTTAAGGATTTTAGGCATGAAAAAAGATAGAGTGTTTTGTGTTATTTTTGATAGAAGTTTTTGTTTTTTTGTTTTTTGGGTGGGGGGGTGTTGACTATGAGAAAGGTGAAGGATAAGGTTCCGGTTCCGTAAAGACTCGGAACTTTATCCTTCAAACTTATGCTCCGTCAACTTGTAAAACTTCTATCTACACTCTATCTTGCTTAAAATGATAGCACAGCTAAATAATGTGTCAAGTGCTTTAATATTAGCCAAATATCACGATTTATTTTCTTAAACAGGAGTAAATTTAAAAGTTATCCACAGATGCTGTTTACGGCCAAACGAACGGACTGTCGCGGCGCGTTCCATCCGTTGGCTAATCAAGGTATTCTTGCCATTTTTCAATCTCCGCGAAAAATCTGTCCCTGTTTTCTTTTTTTATCGGTTTGCCCGGCGGCAAAATTTCTTTTAAGGGGTTGATTTTAACGCCGTTTTTCTTCATTTCGTAATGAAGGTGCGCTCCGGTGGAAAAGCCGGTTGACCCGACATATCCGACAACATCGCCTTGTTTTACTTTCGCGCCCCGCCGAACCGCCAATTTTGACATATGAGAATATTTGGTTTGGTATGTTCCGTTGTGGCGAACCTTGACCGTGTAGCCGTAAGGGCCGTTCCAGCCGGAAAAAACCACGGTTCCGTTGCCGACCGACCTTACCGGCGTGCCGTATTTGGCGGCGTAATCAATCGCCCTGTGTCCGGTTGACACATTAAAGGCCTTGACATATCTGCGGCCGGTGGTAAAGCCGGAAGAAATATATTTAAAAGCGAGCGGCGCTTTTAAAAACATTTTCTGGACGGAGTTTCCTTCGGCGTCAAAATATCCCGCGTTTTCATCCGTTTCCTTAAAATAATAAATCTCATATTTTTTTCCGGCGTTAATATAATATCCCGCCAGAATTTTTCCGGGCATAACATATTCGCCGTCAAGATACCTTTCTTCGTAAACAAATTTAAACTTGTCTCCCGCCCTCGGGTCCATGGCGAAATCAATCGTCCACTGAAAAGCGTTGGCGAAGGCGATAATGGCGCGCTCGTCAATATTGTTCTCTAACGCGGCCGCGTACATTGACGACTTAACCTCTCCTTCTTTTGTCACGATTTTCACTTCATAGTTAATCGGCCTGACTTCCGCCGTCCATTCGGACGTGGTCGCCGTTCCTCCAAAATATATTTTATCTCTCACCGACAATTCCTTTTCAGAATCTATTTTATAAACAAGCTCCTTTAAATTATCCGTATTTTTTTCAAAGATAAGCTCAAGCGCTCGTCCGGCCCTTATTTTCGCCAAATCATAATTGTCCGCCGCCGCCTTGTAAATATTATCCGCGGCCAAGGCGCCAACTCCGGCTCTCTCCATTAGAATGCCGTAAGTGTCGCCGTCTCCTATTTTTACGATTTTTTTCTTGTCGGCAATAATCTCTTTTTCAGCTTTCGGCGCGTCCGTTATTTTGCCGACCCCGGATGCTTTTTGGTTTTCAAAATAAAAAATACCGAAAAACGCCAAGATCAGAACAAATAAAAATAAATGTTTTATTATTTTGTTGTTTGCGGTCATATGATAAACGCCCCTTAATCGCGGAAACACGGCGGGACGACGCATTATGTCGCAGTTGCTGAACGCCGCTCGAACTTTCTTTGAGCGACAATCTGCACCCTGGCGGGCGCAGAACCCGCCCAGCGGCGGCGCTCGCCTTGCGGCGAGCAAAGCAGAAAATTTTTCCATTCATTTTTTGGCGCGCCCCTTCCTTTTTTAATTTTTCCTTTAAGGTAGAAAAATTTTCTGCTTTGCCTTTCTGCTGACGCAGAATGCGCCGCCGCTTCCCGCCCCAAACCCTGCTCCGCAGGGCAGGCGGGGCGGAAGGGAGAGGTCTCTCGGGGAATTCCGCCCCGCCTTTTCCCGCTTCTTTTTCGCCGCCGCCGTTTTTGGGCGTGCCAACATCGTTGGCGCGCTGCTAATTATTAGCATTACTTTTCTATGATTATCGATTGATTATCATTCAAGCGCCTTACTTTACATCGATATTTAACTTCAAACTTTTTTATTTTCTCCTCCATCTTTTTAGTATAATGAGGATATATGATAATATTGCTCAAATTTAAGCCAGTTAAATCTTTTAATTTTATGGTATTTATTTTTCTATCGAAATAATCTACGATATTGATAGTCGGTCCTAAAACAACACCGCCGCCACTTACTCCAACAATAATCACCCCTTTATTTGCCAACTGAGTGATAATTTTATCGCTACCGCTTTTTTTAAGATGATACAAAAGATAAAATGGATTGCCGCCGTTTATATATATAACGTCGTATTTTTTTAGTTCATTTGGATTTTCAAATTCCACATCCAAAAAAATTACCTTTTTAAATCCCATATCTTCCAGTACCTGTTTTGCTAAGATTGCATGCTTATTTTTTTCTTTCCACTCAGCGGAGGCGGTAGTAATAATAACAGCAGACAGTTCTTTGAGTGATTTTGGCAATAATGTAAGGATGTGTTTTTTTAAATTTTTATTTTTTTGAAATCCGTGGGAAGCTAGTATAACTTTTTTCATATAGCTTTAGTTTAGCAAAAAATATCAAAAAGAAAAAGGGGCAGGATTGTTTTTTAGTAAACGTATCCTGCCCCTGTTTATTGAGCTAGCGGCCAACCAAGATGGTCAACCACTGCATCAGCTTTGGATGAATGAACTTTGTAATACTTTGTACCTGGTCGTTTGACCTCAATAGCCGTCACTGCTGGAAAGAGGTTCTTAACGCCATCTATGTTTCTATGGTTATCATCAAGAAAGATAACAGACGGCGAGATAAATACTTCCCGTTGCTCCCATTTGGGATCCTGCGTGGCCGTAAAGCTGTGACACAATGCAGATAGTCCACCTCCTGTAAACTTGGCCAGTTGAAAAGCGATATCACCATAGGTGAGTATTGTAATTTTGTAACCCGCCTTAATTGCGGAGTCCAGAAATGGCCCTACGTCTGAAAAGACGTACTTTTGGCCTTCATCGCGTACAAAATCCTGCAACTCTGCCATCAGCTTCACAAGCTGTAAGCCCTCAACTGCCCGACTGCGCTCAACCATCAGAAAAAAGTTAAACAGCAGATTGTCCGGCGGCACAAATCCCAACGAATGATCTAGTCAGTTTCGCTGGATCCCTCTTGTCTCGCACAGGCTGTAAAGATCCTGATAGGTAATGTGCACACACATATGGCGGTTTTCTGAAAAATATGAGAAAATCGGCAAATATGTGTACAAAATTACCAAAAACTCCGTTAGAGGAGCGTCTAAGATGGGTTTTGCCCATTATTAACAAAAATATAAAATTGGTTGACGCGGCTAAAGTCTTTCCGGGCGGTAAAAGGACATTGGAAAGATGGGTTGCCGATTATCGCGAGTATGGCCAAAAAGGTTTAATTCCCGGATCAACCAGGCCCAAAACCCAACCCAATGAAACTCCGATTAGAATTAAGGAAAGAATAATCGAGCTGCGGAAAGAAACCAAACTATGCGCCAAGAAATTGAACTACAAATTAAAAAAAGAAAATATCGAAATTCACGATCGAACTATTGGCAAAATTATTAAAACCGAAGGGTTGACCAGAAAATATCGAGTGAAAAAACTAAAATACAAATATGTAAAAGCGCCGCTAACCAAGGGTGATTTGGTTGAAATAGATATTAAATATGTGCCTAAAAAACTGGGAAATAAACGATATTATCAGTTTACGGCCATTGATTGCGCTTCTCGCTGGCGATACCTGGAAATATATGACGATTTTGGCAACGGCTCGGCAATCGACTTTCTGAACAGATTAATCAAAACGGCTAAATTCAGGGTTAAGTCAGTTAAAACAGATAACGGTTCCAGTTTTACGAATAGGTATACGGGGTACTTGAAATCATCCGATCCGATGAATCCTAGATGGCATCCGTTTGATTTGGAATGCCGGAAACACAATATTATCCATTATTTGATTGACCCGGGCAAACCCGCTCAGAACGGCAAGATAGAGCGCAGTCACAGAACCGACCAGGAAATGTTTTATAATAGACATGAATTCAAAACCGTATTAGAATTAAAACGAGCCATTAAACAATGGAATGAAGAATATAATAATTTGGAGCATTGTGGCTTAAACGGTCTTACGCCAAACGAGGCTTTGTTAATATAATTAAAACCGCCAAAAGTGTGTGCCTAAAACAGGCGATTTTGGGCGAAAGGGAAATAATTGGACGAACCATTGCGGGAGTGGATAAAAACCGCTCACCACGCCGAAAAACTTGCTTTGTCAGAAGATTTTTATGAAATAAAAATCTTTGCGGAAAAAATTGGAACGAACCGCCGAATGCTGGACAGAAAAATCTTGTTCGGGCTTCGCCCGCCCTTTGATTTAATCCCGAAATATAAGGGTTTTGGCGAGCGGAGCGCCGCGCCAGCGGCGCGGAGCGAGCCTTCCTTCTCCTCCAAAAACTCTGAAAGTATCGTATGGTCGGGCCGCGCGGAATCGAACCGCGGCTACATGCACCCCATGCACGCGTACTACCATTATACTACGGCCCGAAACAGTTTCAGTAAAAAAACTCTGCCTAAAACCGACCAAGAATTGGCTTTTT
>JALUVW010000001.1 GCA_027020105.1 Candidatus Falkowiibacteriota bacterium | reverse complement strand
GAGAGATGTTGACATCGTGAAGCCGGAAGGTCCGGCAAAAACCGAACGATTATTTGACGCCTCTTCCGACGCCGGCAGCGCCAAAAGAGCCGAAACCAAAGAAGAGAACAGGTATTTTGTTTGGGAATTTTGGGCGCTTTTTCTTGTTTTGACCGTTATTGTTTTGTATTTTATGCGCGGAAAAAGAAGAAAGGTTTAACCGCCGCATTGTCCGCGTTCCTCGGATAAACATCGTTTAAACCCCGAGAAAACATTTTCAGAGTTTTTATTCTTTAAATCGTAAATATTCTTACGCGTGTATGAAGGAAGACATTAAAAATGAATTGCTCGCGGGGGTTGATAAATTAAAAACGGCCGAAGGTTATTTGTTGGCCGGTTATCCGAATTATTTTTTTCTTTTTGGCAGAGATTCCCTGATAAGCTCTTGGCAGATGCTTGAAATAGATCCGGTAATAGCGAAAAACACTTTGAGCATTTTGGCTAAATATCAAGGAAAGGCCGTTAATAATAAGCGGGAAGAGGAGCCGGGCAAGATTTTGCATGAGCACCGGTTTAAGCGCGAGGACCAACAGGCCATTCCCCGATGGAAATTTCCTTATTACGGCAGCGTGGATTCCACGCCGCTTTTTGTTATAGTGGCGGAGAAATATTTTAAACAAACGGGCGACGCGGAATTTATCTCACTGATTTGGGATAATATCGCGCGGGCGCTTGAATGGCTTTCCGTTTACGGAGATCGCGATAACGACAATTTTATTGAATACGAAAGAAAAAATCCTTACGGACTTTTCCATCAAGGTTGGCGCGACAGCTTTGAGGACCATTTGAAAATTAATCCGCCGGTCGCCATCGTGGAAGCGCAGGGCTACGCCTACGCGGCGTATCGCGCCGGCGCCAAGATGGCGGAGCGTTTGGGGAGGGACAATTCTTTGAAAAATTTATGGGAAGAAAAGGCGGCGGCGCTCGCCGCCGCCTTTCCGAAGGCGTTTTGGGACCAAGAAGAACAATATTGTTATTTGGCCCTTGATAAAAACAAAAAACCGAAAAAAAGCGTTTCTTCCAATCCGGGGCACTTGCTGTTCACCGGCATTATCACAAAGGAGCGCGCGCGAAAAATAGTGAAGCGGCTTTTTGAAAAAGATATGCTTACCCCCTTCGGCATCCGCACGATCTCGGAAAAAGAACCGGACTTTAATCATTTAAGCTATCATCTTGGATCTGTTTGGCCCCATGATAATTGGATAATTTATTACGGCCTTAAACAAACCGGATTCTCCAAAGAGGCGGAGAGGATAAAACAATCAATGTTGTCCGCTTATCGCGAATTGGGGCGCGTACCGGAGTTGTTCGGAGTGAAAAATGGGGAAATTTTCTCCCTTGCCGCCGGCGCCGAACAGTATAAGGAAAAAGCGAACAACAACATTAAAGCCAACCCTCTTCAAGCGTGGGCCGTTTGCGGCCTATTGAATATGATTTGGAATGACTAATGGCGGGGAGGCCAAACAAAAACAGCCCCGAATGTCAGGGGCTGTTTTTGCCGTATAAAAAAGTGTTAAGCTTTTTTAACATTGACCGCGGCCTTGCCTTTCGGAGTGTCTTCAGTCTCAAAAGCGACAGCGTCACCTTCTCTTAGTTCGGCAAAATCAATGCCGTCCAAATTATTGGCGTGAAAAAACAAGTCGTTACCGCCTTCTTGGGCGATAAAACCGAAGTTTTTCTCGGTCAATTTTTTGATAGTTCCTTGCATAGTAAATGTAAAGATAAAGTTAATTAATCAAATACTAAGAAGTGGAAATTCGACTCTATCTCTACACTTCTAATATTCGTCACTCCGGTTTAAGGAGCGGATAGTAATTAAACCATCTGTATTTAACACTAACACAAAAAATTTTTTTTGTCCATACGCCGCGCGCCGCCCGCGCGTATTCGCCGATTTTTTTCACATTTT